>NZ_JBALEQ010000136.1:0-92606 GCF_036917775.1 Nostoc sp. | reverse complement strand
GGGCTAACAGCTTACCCGTTGTGTCCCACACCCGCGCTGTCTTGTCAGAACTTGCAGTGACAATCAGCTTGCTATCGGGGCTAAAACTGGCATTGTTGACTCTTCCCTGATGCCCTTTGAGTTGGGCTAACAGCTTACCCGTTGTGTCCCACACCCGCGCTGTCTTGTCAGAACTTGCAGTGAAAATCAGCTTGCTATCGGGGCTAAAATTGGCATTGTTGACTGTTCCCTGATGCCCTTTGAGTTGGGCTAACAGCTTACCCGTTGTGTCCCACACCCGTGCTGTCTTGTCTTCACTTGCAGTGACAATCAGCTTGCTATCGGGGCTAAAACTGGCATTGAAGACGAGTCCCTGATGCCCTTTGAGTTGGGCTAACTCCTTACCCGTTGTGTCCCATACCCGCGCTATGTTGTCAAAACTTGCAGTGACAATCAGCTTGCTATCGGGGCTAAAACTGGCATTGAAGACGAGTCCCTGATGCCCTTTGAGTTGGGCTAACAGCTTACCCGTTGTGTCCCACACCCGCGCTGTCTTGTCTTCACTTGCAGTGACAATCAGCTTGCTATCCGGGCTAAAACTGGCATTGTAGACTGCTCCCTGATGCCCTTTGAGTTGGGCTAACTGCTTACCCGTTGAGTCCCACACCCGCGCTGTGTTGTCAGAACTTGCAGTCACAATCAGCTTGCTATCGGGGCTAAAACTGGCATTTAAGACCTGTCCCTGATGCCCTTTGAGTTGGGCTAACAGCTTACCCGTTGTGTCCCACACCCGCGCTGTCTTGTCATCACTTGCAGTCACAATCAGCTTGCTATCAGGGCTAAAACTGGCATTGTAGACTGCTCCCTGATGCCCTTTGAGTTGGGCTAACAGCTTACCCGTTGTGTCCCACACCCGCGCTGTGTTGTCATCACTTGCAGTCACAATCAGCTTGTTATCGGGGCTAAAACTGGCATTGTTGACTCTTCCCTGATGCCCTTTGAGTTGGGCTAACAGCTTACCCGTTGTGTCCCACACCCGCGCTGTCTTGTCAGAACTTGCAGTGACAATCAGCTTGCTATCGGGGCTAAAACTGGCATTTAAGACCTGTCCCTGATGCCCTTTGAGTTGGGCTAACAGCTTACCCGTTGTGTCCCACACCCGCGCTGTCTTGTCATCACTTGCAGTGACAATCAGCTTGCTATCGGGGCTAAAACTGGCATTGTTGACTCTTCTCTGATGCCCTGTAAGCTGCGTCCGTTCTTGAATTCCATCTAAAATTGTTTGTAAAGCTAAGATGGGGCTGATGGCTGGATATTGTTCTAAAGGGCGACCATCCTTAACGAGTGGCTGCAACCCTTGTCCTGCGCTCATAGCTGTAAGTAAGGCTTCTATTGATTGTCCCTCAAACTGCTGTAAAGCTGCAACTCCCTCTCGCTCTAGCCTTGTGCCTTCTTGGGCTTCTTGAATAGTTTTGTTTGCCCAGACTCCAGCTATTGCTGCTGATACCAACGTCAGACCCAGCACGCCAAAACCAATGCGAACCATCTGTCTTGCCTGCTGTCCAGCTTTCATCAATCTTTGATTCGCTGCTTCAGCTTCGCGGCTTTTACTAATGTAGTTTTTCTGCTGTTGGGTTGGTTGGGGTTGTTGAGCTGCACTAGAGACAAGCCATTGCTCTGCTGCGTCTAAATCAGTTCCACGTAGCAAAAAGCTATCGTTACGTCCTTTGTTCTCCCACTCCAGCGCCCGAATCAGCAAGCGCGTATGCCCGCGCACATATTCTAAATTAGTATCAATTGCTTTAATTAACTGGGGAAAAACAGTGTCGAAATCATCTTGTTCCCGAAAGAACAGCCAGTTGTGCCTGGCAAGGGCAGGGTTAACCTGCTCCATGTCCAAGACTTCTCGCCGCACAATTGGCACGAGGCGCTTATTATTTTTGACAGCGTGTTCAATCTCTTGATGGCAGACTTTAGAGGCAATGGAATCTGGGCTAATTACAAAGACAAAAGTATCAGTTGCTTCAATCCCTGCTTCAATTTCTGCCCACCAGTCGGCTGTCAAAGGAATATCTTTCCAGTCAACCCAGGTTTCACGATTCTGAGCTTTGAGGGCATTTTGGAGAATAAGAGCGAACTCCTTGTCTCTCCGCGAATAGGAGATAAAAACGTCTGTCATGTGATTTGCTCAGTCTAGTCTAGCTTCATCTAAACTAGTAAAACTACTATAGAATCGGGTTTGATTCCTGAATTTACTTGCGTGGATTGGGAATTGGGAATTGGGAAGAAAAGAGGGATACATCTGTACTGAGTCTGTGTAAATTATACGTATAATAGCGATCGCATTTGAAAGCAGTCTAGTATCTATATTATTAATTTCGGTTATTTAAGGCTGAGTCTCATCATTGATTATTTCTGCTACTGCTACACTTTTATCTAGGGCTTTCTGAGCAATTTTTGTAATATAAACAGTCACAGCAACTGTAGCAACTAAGCCAACTCCTTGCATTATCCATTCCCAAATTTGAGTTTCTGAAGTTTTTAGTTGGTGAGATGTGTTAATCATGGCAATATTTCCAGCTAAAGAACCAATATAAACGTACATTACAGTACCGGGAATAATACCAAAAGAACCTAATATATAATCTTTGAGAGAAACCTGTGTAACTCCAAAAGCATAATTCAATAAATTGAAGGGAAAGACTGGAGATAGACGAGTTAGCAAAACAATTTTCCACCCTTCTTTTGCAACTGCTAAATCAATCGCTTTAAATTTCGGATGTTTATCCATTTGTTGGCGAACCCAATTCCGCGAGAGGTAACGTCCAATAACAAAAGCTAACGTAGCTCCAATCATGGCAGCAATTAGTACATATATTGACCCCCAAAATACTCCAAACAGACAACCGCCTTTGAGAGTTAACAGAGAACCCGGTATAAATAATAATGTTGCTAAGTTGTAGATGATTATGTAGGCAATAGGGCCGAAAATGCCAAGACTCTCAACCCAAATGAGTAAGGTGTGTAAAAGTCCTTGAATGTTTAACTGTTTAGCGGCAATTATAAAGGTTACAACCAGGAAACTTAACAGTAGTAGCTTGAGTTTGGAATTTAATAAGTGCTTCTTCATTTTGATAAATTTGACCTTCTGAGGCTCGACGTTGACCTTCTGAGGCTTAACTTTGACCTTTTGAGGCTCAACTTTGACCTTCTGAGGCTCAACTTTGACCTTCTGAGGCTCAACTTTGACCTTCTGAGGCTCAACTTTGACCTTCTGAGGCTCGACGTTGACCTTTTGAGGCTCGACGTTGACCTTCTGAGGCTGAAATTTTGAAACTTATACCAATTCAATTAATAATTGCAACACATGGTTGGGTCAAGACGCGATGAATCGCGTCTCTACAAAAAATGGTGTATTTGTGGCATTATTTTTTCCAATTGGTATTAAACGGCGAATTCGATGCCACTAAAATATACTACTAATATGAGAAACAGCTTAAATTTTCTTAAATCTTTCTCGGCGATACCAGCAACGAATTCGCGCGGGTGAAACACCTAGTAAATAAGAAATAATTACTATTTGATTGAGTAGCGTAGTTTTAAACACTCCCTTTTGCAACCATCTACGCGCTGAGGTAACTACTGGTGTGGAAATAATTGTAATACGTCCCTTTGCTTTTAAACGACGTACCAGTTCAAAGTCTTCCATGATAGGCAATTCAGGAAAACCGCCAATTTGCTGAAATACTGCTTTTGTTAAAAAAATTGCTTGGTCGCCATAAGGCATTTGGCAAAAATGCGATCGCACATTTACTCCCCACTCTACCCATCGTAAACTTAAACGTGACGCATCAATCCGCAACTTAAAAGCACCAGCCACAGTCCCAGGTTGTTGTAGCGCTGTGCGAATCATCTCATCAAACCCAGTTGGTAAACGAGTATCTGCGTGGAGAAATAACAGAATCTCACCACTAGCTGCTACAGCACCCGCGTTCATTTGCACAGCACGACCGGGAAATGATGAGATAACTTTGACATTTAAAGACTGAGCTATTTCTATGGTGTCATCTTTTGAGCCACCATCTACTATGATTACTTCTATATTTGTATAGGCTTGAGTAGTTGCAATAGCCTGTTTAATATTCTCTGCTTCATTAAGAGTCGGAATAATAATAGAAATTCTAGCTGCGTCAATATTCTGACTCATAATTGCTTACAATTTAGCTAAAGTTGATGTCATCCTCAAGATAACCTCCATGACAGCTATCACAGTCAACTTGAACCCTATTATCCAACTCACCGACAACCAATTTTATCAACTCTGTCGGGAAAACCCTGAAGTCAAATTTGAACGGAATGCAGAGGGAAAACTACTAATCATGCCACCCACAGGCGGAGAGGCTGGACATTGTAACTCAGAAATCTCAGCAGATTTTGTGATTTGGAATCGCCAAACTCAACTAGGAGTTGGCTTTGATTCTTCCACCTGCTTTAAACTTCTCAATGGTGCAAACCGTTCTCCTAATGTAGCTTGGATAAGAAAAAAGAGATGGAATGCACTCACACCTGAAGAACAAGAAAAGTTTCCGCCGATCGCACCAGATTTTGTTTTAGAATTAATGTCACCAAGTGATAGTTTGCGAGAAACGCAAGCGAAGATGCAAGAATATATTGACAACGGAGTTAAGTTAGGCTAGTTGATTAATCCGAAAATGCGTCAGGTAGAAATCTATCGTATTGGTAAACCAATCGAAATACTAGCATCTCCACAAGAATTATTAGGAGAAAATATTCTACCGGGATTTATTTTAAATTTACAAATAATCTGGGGATAAATATTTATTGATTTCGGATTACCTGCTCAAATTCAACAACAGCGTCGTATTGGTCAGGCATGGCGATATAATTGAGCAGCAAAGCTGGATCTAAATCTGGAAAAAACCCACTCCGGTTTACTTGTTCGTACTCGCCCTGTTCGCTAAGACGGAATATTTCGATAGAGTTAGATTTCCAAAACCAGACTTCAGGCACTTTTTTAGGTTTGTATAACTCTTTCCTGTTAATGCTTCCACTGGTGACGATAATTTCAATCACAATGTCAGGAACTTCTTTTTCTGTGCCAATGCTGTAAGATTCAGCTGGCGTACCAGAAGCATAGCCAGGTTCTTCTAAAGTGAAACCACCACGTCTGTAAAACCGGATGCCCAACTCTTTCATGTAAGCTTCTAGTAACAAGCCAACAGTACTTTTTACTTTCTCATGTTTATCTCCAATTGGGGACATAATTTCTAAAATTCCTGACAAATAAGATAGTCTGACATTGCGATTTTCTTGAAGTTGTGTTTCGATACCTTTAAATTGCTCCCAAGAAACATCCTTGAGAATTACTAGTTTTTCTTCTGTGGGCTGTTCTACTAGTGGGATACTCATAAAAACACTTTCCTTATACGCTCACTAATTCTACTATTTACCAAATTTTTGCAAGCGATCGCGTTGCTTATGGAAACCACCAGCTATTTCCATTGCTGTAAAACTGAAACCGTCCAAAGCCGAGAAATTGTCCGTGAGATTTCTCACCTACGGGAAATGCTGTCACACCTAGTAAGTAGACACCAGAAAAGCTGGGATTACTCACAGGGCGCAGGGCGATTGTCACTGTTTGTCCGGGAGTTACAGGCGGTTCAAAGTTCACAGTAACGGTTCGTGTTTCGCGTTCTGCTGTGACTGCACCTAATGTTATCCGAGATTCTTTGCGTAGGCGTAGCCCGCCGTAGGCATCGCTCGTTCCGACAAAGGCGCGGGTATCATTAAGATGATAGCGGATATTTTCTGTTCCCTCCCTTTGTGCGATCGTTACCTTTTGAAGGGATTCTCCAGCATTTTCCGGTAGATTGATAGTGAAATAGTAAGTTCCACCCCAAACATTCACATCTTTATAAGTAGTCGTTGCATTCACAAGTTTCGGTGGTTGGACAAAGTAGACTGTACCATCTCTAAGCTGCACAGCTTGAGTCACCGGAAGGGTTAATCCCCCAACACCGATTGCTAACGAGAGGGTTATTCCAAACAAAGTTGCAACACGCATGATTCAGATATAGAAAAACGCACTTATTCCAATTCTAATTCTTTGGGAATGAGTGATTTAGGAATGATAGAAACTTGTTTTTCTCCATCAGAAGATTTCGTGTACCACCAAGCCCAAGCAATTAAAACTGCTTGCAAGGGAAGTCTGATTACGTGTACCCAAGGTGAATTTGGTATATGTTCAACCTTAATAAGATTAACCGCCATATTAATATTGGCAGGGTAAACAGCAATAAAAAGTGCAAGAAGTCCCCAAGCCGCAGCTTGACTTACAGGCGGGACTAATAAACCGATACCACCCAAAATTTCATAAAAGCCACTCAGATAAACTAATCCTAAAGGGTAGGGTAGTTGCGGCGGCACAATTTTGACATATTCTCCGGGAACAACAAAGTGTGTCACTCCAACCACAATGATGGATATCGCAAGGATGACACGTAATGTTTCCTTATACTTCTTCATGGTTTTTGCCTTATATACTCGCCCCTATTACTTCAGTTTGACTGACGGATGTTAATCTGCATTGAGTCAATAGGAGTAAAAATCGACAAAATTTTCCCAGTACTTACAAAAGCTATTGCAAGTATAAGTATAACTGATGCACCGGACTGTACTAAAAGATTTATTAACTATGTCACGGCTTGGTTAGTCAAGCAAAACAACATTTTTCTCAAAAATTTGCCTAACTGCCCTTGTGCTTTTAAGGCTATTCATATTAGTATAAATACGACAGCACGAAACAATCATATTTGCTGTTTAATAGTGCTTTTGCCAAAATACCCTAAGACAAGCGCTTGCTTGACTACGCGCATAACGTAGGATCTGCACTCAGACGTACACGACAGTTAGAACTACTTCTAGCAAACCATACATAACAGAATTTTCTTAACGGAATTTTTTGTTACATGGTAAAGAAGTATTTATTATGTAGGTTTGTTCTATGTCAAGCCTCGTAATTTGGCGAAGGTATTGTTAATTGTGGGTAATTTTTTCCGAAATCAAATTGGATTGCTATAGATTCACTTTGACTAAACAATCAAAACTTGGAGGAAAACAATGACAGCTACAACAACCACTAATGCTAATAATCTATACAATGTACAAAATCAGTGGGGTGGTGCTTCTGCTCCGTGGAATCCTGGTGGAGTATGGGTAATTGGAGCTAGAGCAGATCAGCGCATTGTCGAACTTAAAGTTTCATCAACTGACAACGGCAAGACACTTAATGGAACTACAACTTATGCTGGTGAAGGCCCCATCGGTTTTAAAGCTAACTTAACTGGGAGCGACACCTACAACGTAGAAAACCAGTGGGGAGGCTCATCTGCTCAGTGGAATCCTGGTGGAACTTGGGTACTTGGCGCTCGGGGAAATCAAAATGTTGTTGCGATCGATGTTACATCCAACGACGGTGGTAAAACCCTGACTGGAACTATCACTTATGCTGGTGAAGGCCCCATCGGTTTTAAGAGTGCTGCTGCTGATGGCCGTGTCTATAATGTGGAAAACCAATGGGGAGGCTCATCTGCTCCGTGGAATCCCGGCGGGGCTTGGGTACTTGGCTCTCGGGCAAATCAAAATGTTGTTGCGATCGATGTTACATCCAGCGACGGCGGTAAAACCCTGACTGGAACTATCACTTATGCTGGTGAAGGCCCCATCGGCTTTAAGGGTAACATTGTCGCCGGCAACAACTACACAGTAGAAAACCAGTGGGGTGGTAACACAGCACCGTGGAATCCTGGTGGGACTTGGATAATCGGTGGTCGTACAGGACAGAATGTAGTGGCGCTCAACGTTACATCTAGCGATGGTGGGAAAACCCTAACTGGAACCACAACATATTCTGGTGAAGGGCCTATCGGCTTCCGATCGCACCAAATCTAAAAAGGCGATCGCTCTATACCGATTCTCGGTTAAGTGAGTACAAGAAGCGTACCCTCAACCCCCTCAACAAAACAGCGTGGAGGGGGTCAATATTGTTGTGTTGCAGCCACATCCACATCAAAGCTTTTTTACAAGTCTTGCAATTGGGAATTCCATAGACTTTAGTTGAAAGTGGTTTGTTCGTCTTGCGATCGCACGGCTCATATAAAGTTAGCAATCGGTAATTCCAAACATGGAACTAGTTGATCCATGATTGGAGGGTTCTGAAATACTAAAGAGTAGTTTTGCTAAAACTTTTATCCATAAAAAATATGAGCGATGCCTTTAGCCGACTTGCACCCTTCATCCAAGAATATATCTATCATCATCAGTGGACTGAATTACGACCAGTCCAAATTGCCGCTTGTCAAGTTATATTTGACACTGATGCTCATTTGTTAGTTACTGCTGCAACTGCTGCGGGTAAAACAGAAGCAGCCTTTTTGCCAATCTTGACTTTATTACATAGCAACCCTGCTGCAACTATAGGGGCATTATACATTAGTCCAATCAAAGCTTTAATTAACGATCAATTTGAGCGTCTTAACGACTTACTCAAAGAAGCAGATATTCCAGTTTGGCACTGGCACGGAGATGTTTCTCAAAATCGAAAAAACAAGCTTTTAAAAAATCCTCAAGGTATTCTCCAAATTACGCCGGAATCTCTAGAAAGTTTATTAATCAACAAAAATAACGACCTCATTCGTTTATTTGGTGACTTAAGATTTGTCATCATTGATGAAATTCACGCTTTTATGGGTTCAGAACGTGGTTGTCAAATTATTTGCCAATTACAACGTTTAGCACAGTTAACGCAAAAACAACCGCGCCGGATTGGTTTGTCGGCAACTCTTGGTGATTACTCACTAGCTGAAGATTGGTTGCGTTCAGGAACAGATAAACCAGTGATTACACCTCAAACTGATGGGATAAAACGCCAAATAAAACTAGCTTTAGAACATTTTTATATTACTGATGAAGTAGATGAATCCGAGGCAACAGATTATGAACAATATATTTTCAATCTCAGCAAATCTCGTAAATGTCTGATATTTGCTAATAATCGCACACGGACTGAATCTGTTATTGCATCTTTGCGACAAATTGCTACAGAACAAGGACTACCAGATATATATCATGTGCATCATGGGAGTATATCTGCTAGCTTGCGGCAAGCTGCCGAGAATGCAATGCGTGAACCCAACAATCCAGCAGTTACCGCCGCCACTCTGACTTTAGAATTAGGTATAGATATTGGTCATTTAGAGCGAGTTATTCAGTTAGAATCACCCTTGTCTGTAGCTAGCTTTTTACAGCGTTTAGGACGTAGTGGCAGGAGAGGTGAAGCTGCCGATATGCGCTTTATCTGCGCTGAAGATAAACCATTACCAGAAGCTTCTCTACCAGAGCAAATACCCTGGCAGTTATTGCAGTCTATCGCTATCATTCAACTTTATTTAGAGGAGCAATGGATTGAACCAATCAGACCGATTAAATATCCTTTGAGTTTGCTTTATCATCAGACAATGAGTATCTTAACAGCAACAGGAGAACTTTCACCTAATGCTTTAGCTAAACAAATTTTTAGTCTGCCACCCTTTGCTGCTATTTCCAAAGAAGATTTCCAATTATTGCTTCGCTATTTAATTGATATTGGTCATATTCAGCATACTGAGCAAGGTAAATTAATCCTGGGTTTGGCAGGAGAAAAGATTGTGAGAAAATTCCAGTTTTATGCTGTCTTTGCTGAACAGCAAGAATATATTGTTAAACAAGGTGCAACACAAATTGGCAGTATCGTCACGCCGCCTGCTGTTGGAAATCAGTTTGCTTTAGCTGGTAGAACTTGGGAAGTCGTAGAAGTTGACTTTAAAAAGAAAGCTATTTTTGTTAAACAAGCCGAAGGTAAAGCTAGTATTTATTGGCGTGGCGGTAGTGGTACTATTCACACCAAAGTTTTGCAACGAATGCAACAGGTTCTATTTGAAAATATTGAATATAGCTATTTGCAAAAAAATGCTTTACAACGTTTATGTCAAGTTCGCCAATTGGTGCAGCAGGTTGGATTAGATAAACAAAATATCTTGCAATTAGAAAAAGGTAAATGCTGTATTTTTCCCTGGATGGGTACGGTTGCTTATCGCACTTTAGAAAGATTACTAAACTCTTATTGTCGAGAATCGTTGGAAATTACAAGTATTGGGGGACTAAATCCCTATTATTTTACAATTAAATTAGGTAAAGATAAATTTAAATATCTTTATCATGAAATTGCTTCGTTGTGTGAACAAAGAATTATCTCAGAAGATTTACTCAGTACTTCAGAAGCACCGGAAATTCAGAAGTACGATCAATTTATTCCTCATCCACTTTTACGAAAAGCTTTTGCTAGCGATTATTTAGATATGAAAGACCTTAAACAGCAAGTGGCACTTTGGAGAGAATAAACAATAGTAGAATGAACCGCAGAGACGCAGAGGGCACAGAGAAGAGAATTCAAAGAGGTTAATATGAATGATTTATGACTGTTATTACTACTCTTAAAAATTATAAGTAGGTAAGCCAGTCACATCAGTTTGGAGAGCAAATAAATCACCAGAGTAAAAACTTTTTTCGATCTCTGCTTGGCTGAGTCCAACTGAAGCAGTTGTAATATAAAGTGTTTGCAAGTCCTCGCCCCCAAAAGTACAGCTAGTTGGTAATTGTACAGGTAGCTTGATCCGCAATATCTCTTCACCATTAGGATTGAAACGAATCACACACCATCCATTCCACATTGCTGACCAAATATGTCCTTCACTGTCTATTGTCAACCCATCTGGGTAGAATGATTCATGAGTTAAATCAACAAAAATCCGACGATTAGTAATGCTTCCGCTTACTGAATTAAAATCGTAAGCATATATTTTTTGCTGAGGAGAATCTGTTAAGTAAAATATCTTTTGATCGGGACTCCACCCCAAACCATTAGAAATAGTTAATCCCGTTTCTATTACATGCAATGAACCATCAGTGTCATAGCGATAGAGGCTAGCTTGAGGTTTTTCCAAAGAACACATTGAACCAAACCAAAAACGTCCTTGAGGGTCACATTTTCCATCATTGAAACGATTATCTGGTAGATTCACTTCAATTTCGAAAATGGGGGTAACTACACCTGTCTGGGTGTTGAGGAATGCCAAATGATGACGCAGTGCCATAATTAATCTATCTGCACCTGCTGTAGCGATCGCACTTACCACGTCTCCCACATCAAAAAAACCGTTTTCCCCCGTAGCAGGATTGAACTGATGCACTCGATGATTATAAATATCGACCCAGTATAGTCGTTTTCCGGTAGAATCCCAGATGGGGCCTTCACCCAAGCGGGCACGGGCTTTTAGAACATTATGGAGTGGATATTGCAACTCGTCCATTTTATCAATCAATAACACCATTTACAGAACCTAATCTTAGTTGCATTGAAACAATGCGTTAAAAAATGTCTCCCTTAGCAATAGGCAACAGGAAAAAATTTTATTCAAATTCAAGTAAAGGCTGAAGACGCGATGAATTGCGTCTTCCCCAAGCAAGAGAAAAAAATCTTCCTTTTGGCTAAGTTTGAGATTCACAACTTCGATAAAAAAGCGGAAATTGTGTTTTTAAACAGCTTGTAAAATCTCGTCATCTACAGAAAAATCTACTTCGGCTTTATCTTTTGAATTAGCCAAATAATCATTTTCCAAAGAGTCTTGCAACCCAGAAATCAAATCATATTCAGGCTGCCAGTTTAATTCTCTTTGTGCTTTATTCACCGAAGCAAAGAAATGCTGCACCCGCATCGGAAAAGCTTTGCGCTTGCCGAAATCAAACTTTTTCGGGTCATAATGGACAATTTTAACATCATCAGGTGATTTACCAGCCGCGACAGCACTAGCACGGGCTAAACCATCAAAAGTGACAAAGCGATCGCCTGAGATATTATAAATCTGTCCTACGGCTTGTTTATTGCCCAAAACCTGGGTCATAGCTTTTGCCAAGTCTTTTACATGACCTAGCTGGGTGATATGCAAACCATTTCCGGGGATGGGAATGGGGCGATCGCGCACAATTCTGTCAAAAAACCACCCTTCTAACTCATTATAATTACGAGGCCCGTAAATATAAGTAGGACGAATGGAAGTAAAGGGTAATCCCAATTGAGTTAAATAAGCTTCTGTTTCATGCTTACCCTTATGGCGACTTTTGGGATCTACTAAATCTCCTTCGACATGGGGTAGTTGATCGGATTTGAGATACACTCCGGCAGAACTCATATACACAAAATGTTGCACTCGGTCTTGAAAAATCTCTGCAAGTGGTTGAGTATCAGTAAGTTCCCGCCCATTATTGTCAAAAATGACATCAAAGCTTTCTTGTGATAACTTTGCTTTTAATTGGGTAGGGTCAGTGCGATCGCCTATAATTTGTCCTACTCCCTGTAAAGAAGGTGCTGCCCGATTTCCACGATTGAACAGCACCACCTCATGTCCTTGTTCCACTAGTAATTGAGTCAAATAGACACCAATGAACCGAGTACCACCCATAATTAGAATTCGCATAAACTCACCTTTTCCATATCAGTTGTCGTTACAGGAGTAGGCAGCGAGGAAGGGAGTGCAAGGGATGAGGAAACAGGGGAATAATAAATCTCCTATACCCCATACCTTATATGCCATGCCCAATGCCCAATCTGAGGTTATCATCCATCTGGAACCTCTAACGGAAAAATTGCGTCTTCTGTGCTAATCTGGGGCGCTTCCCATTAATTAATCACAAGGGGAAACTTTTCAGTTAACGTCATCAAGTTAGCTTTTGTATCTTCCATTTATTCAAGTTAGCTGTGCCCTTGAAATATGCTCTGGTTCATGAGTGGCTGACACCCAAAGCCACCGGTGGTTCCGAACTCGTTGTGCGAGAAATTTTGAATCACATTGATGCTGATTTGTATGCTCTGATCGATTTTGAATCTAGCAATAAAGAAAGTTATTTATATAAACGTCAAATTGGCAAGACGTTTCTCCAAAACTTTCCTTATGCCCGCAACGGTATACAAAAATACTTGCCTTTGTGGCCTTTGGCAATTGAACAACTTGATTTGCGGCATTATGATGTCATTCTGTCTTCATCTCACGCTGTTGCCAAAGGAATCCTTACCACTCCCGAACAGATACATATTTGCTACTGTCACAGCCCTATGCGCTATGCCTGGGACTTGACCTTTGATTATCTTCGCTACAGCAAACTGGGTAGTGGCTTACCTGGGTGGGTGACACGATATTTATTACATCGTTTGCGCCAGTGGGATGTATTGAGTGCCAATCGCGTTGATTACTTCATTGCTAACTCGCAACATACGGCTCGGCGGATTTGGCGTTGCTATCGGCGAGAAGCAACAGTCATTTACCCACCAGTGAATATCGCGGAATTTCCATTTCTGTCTGAGAAAGAGGACTTCTACCTGACAGTTTCCCGCTTAGTGAGTTACAAGCAAATATCGTTGATTGTCAAGGCTTTTAATCAACTAAAACGACCATTAGTAGTCATTGGTACAGGAGATGAAATGAATAAGATTCGTGAGATGGCAAACTCTAATATCCAAATACTGGGATGGCAACCCGATAATGTGGTAAAAAAATATATGTCTAGGGCTAAAGCGTTTGTGTATGCAGCTTGTGAAGATTTTGGTATCGCCCTAGTGGAAGCACAGGCTTGCGGCACACCAGTAATAGCCTATGGTGCAGGGGGTGCTTTAGAAACTGTGCGAGATATCCGCTCTTGTGGGGATACAGCGACAGGTATTTTCTTCAAAACGCAAACAGAGGAAGCTTTAGTGGAGGCAGTAGAAAAGTTTGAAGTGTATGAGGGTTCGTTCAGTTCCGAGTATATGCGATCGCACGCCGCGCAGTTCTCACCGCAAATCTTTGCAGATCGTTATCTAAATTTTGTAAACAAGTGCAACGAAAAAGACCGTTTTCGGAATGATGGTCTTGGTTAATGTCTTATTTTTTTAGGCTTTTGGCAATTTTCCCCAGAAGCACATCATTTTGGCTTTAATATTGGGACTATGTGTGGTGTGGATTATTAAGGAGTATGATGACTGCCCAGAGCTCACTCCTCTCCGGCAAGCGAGGCGTAAGGCAAGACACCAGAACGTCTACGCGTTTCTTAAAACGCGGTCAAAAAACGAAAACACCAAAAGTTAAACCCAAAGGTTTATCTTTTCAGGGTTTAAACGGAGAGTTTGCCAAACGACTGTTCGATATAGTGTTTTCGCTGTCGGTGTTAATTTTGTTCTTCCCCGTCTACTTAATTTTGGCCTTGCTGATTGCTTTCAGCTCAGAAGGTCCAATTTTTTATGTCCAGGAACGGGTAGGAAAAAATTACAAAGCGTTTAATTGTATTAAATTCCGAACAATGGTAAGCAATGCGGACGAAATCCTCATGCAGATGATGGAAACATCGCCCGAATTGCGACAAGAATTTGAAAGCAGTTTTAAGCTCAAACAAGACCCCCGGATTACCAAAATTGGTCGATTTTTGCGAATTACTAGCTTAGACGAATTTCCCCAGTTCTGGAACGTTTTAAAAGGGGACATGAGTGTAGTCGGTCCTCGACCCTTGGTAGCAGAAGAACTGCCAAAATACGGTTGTCACATTGATGAGATTTTAACAATCCGTCCAGGAATTACTGGTTTGTGGCAGGTATCTGGGCGTAATGACATTCCCTATCCTCGGCGAGTCCAAATAGACCTGCATTATGTCAAATTTAGGAATTTCTGGCTTGATTTATGGATCATCTTGAAAACTGTTGATGTAGTTATTCTACCCAAAAATAACGGGGCATACTGAGTCAATATTTAGGGGCGATTCTGTGGGGCAGTTAATGCCCCTAAAATTCTAATTTCCAATACCTATTTTATTCAGTCTTCACAAAACCAGACCTATATGAAATTTTGACAAAAAAATAACGTACACAAAAAGAATCTTGATATATCTGGTAAAAGAAAAATATACATACTTAAAAAATCTTGGTCTATCTAAGGTTTAATTTAGGTATTAAATTACTTTTTATTAAGTATATTTATTTACGGGAAATGCTTTGTAATAAAAAGAACTCGTAGGTTTCCCGTTAGGCAATTTAGCGATTAACTGCTAGGTTGTATCAGATTGACTGTAACTTTTATAATACACATAAGGGATAATTGAGCATGACGCAACAGAAGCGAGCGTTAATTACTGGTATCACTGGTCAAGATGGTTCATATCTAAGTGAGTTTTTACTGGAACAAGGTTATGAGGTTCATGGCATCATTCGCCGGACTTCTACCTTCAACACAGACCGCATCGATCACATATACGAAGACCCTCACAAACAAGGAGTGCGGTTGTTTCTTCACTATGGTGACTTGACAGATGGTACGACGTTGCGACGTATTTTAGAAGAAGTCAAACCAGTAGAGATTTACAACCTCGGCGCTCAATCCCATGTCAGAGTAAGCTTTGATTCACCAGAATATACAGTGGATGCTGTAGGAATGGGGACACTGCGTCTGTTGGAAGCAATTCGAGACTACCAACACCGGACTGGAATTCAGGTGCGATTTTACCAGGCGGGTTCTTCTGAAATGTATGGTTTAGTACAAGCAATACCCCAAAGTGAGACAACGCCCTTTTATCCCCGCAGTCCTTACGCCTGTGCAAAAGTTTACGCGCACTGGCAAACTGTAAATTATCGTGAGTCTTACGATTTATTTGCTTGCAACGGCATTCTTTTTAACCACGAGTCACCAAGACGTGGTGAAACCTTTGTAACCCGCAAAATTACTAGAGCAGTTGCTGGTATAGTTGCTGGTAAGCAGAAAAAGATTTACATGGGTAATCTAGACTCTAAGCGAGATTGGGGCTATGCAAAGGATTACGTAAAAGCAATGTGGTTGATGTTACAACAAGACCAACCAGAAGATTATGTCATTGCTACTGGTGAAACCCATTCAGTGCGAGAATTTTTGGAACTAGCATTTAGTTACGTAAATCTCAATTGGCAAGATTATGTAGAGTTTGATGAGCGTTACCTCCGTCCATCTGAGGTAGATTTGTTGATTGGTGATGCTACGAAAGCACGCCAGCAGTTGGGCTGGAAAACATCAGTAACCTTTGAAGAATTAGTTTCCTTAATGGTAGAAGCAGACTTACAAGCATTGGGTCATACTTCACCCAATGGAAAAGGTTCGCAATTTCCATTGGATATTGCCACTGTTCGTCAAGAACTAGGCGCTTTGCACTTCTGATTTGCACCACAGAGGATAAAAATATGACCGCCTTAGAACTAAAAAATCAACGAATTCTCGTCACTGGTGGGTCGGGGTTTCTAGGTCGTCAGGTGATAGATCAACTGTGTAAAGCAGGGGCTGATCGTGAGAAGATTACAATAGTGCGATCGCGCGATTGCGATCTGCGTGTCTGGGAAAATAGCCAACGGGCAGTTGACCAGCAAGACATAATTATCCACTTAGCAGCTCATGTGGGTGGCATCGGTCTAAACCGCGAAAAACCCGCAGAGTTGTTCTACGATAACTTGATTATGGGTACGCACCTAATTCACGCTGCCTATCAAGCTGGAGTAGAAAAATTCGTATGTGTTGGCACTATCTGCGCCTATCCTAAATTTACCCCAGTGCCATTTAAAGAAGACGATCTTTGGAATGGCTACCCAGAAGAAACCAACGCCCCTTACGGAATTGCGAAAAAAGCGCTTTTAGTTCAATTGCAATCTTACCGCCAGCAGTACGGTTTTAATGGAATTTACCTACTGCCAGTGAATTTATATGGCCCAGAAGATAACTTTGACCCCGGAAGTTCCCACGTTATTCCAGCGTTAATTCGCAAAGTTCACGAAGCCCAAATTCAAGGAGAAAAGCAACTCCCAGTTTGGGGTGATGGCAGTCCCACCCGCGAGTTTCTGTATTCAGAAGATGCAGCGCGGGGGATTGTTATGGGAACTCAATTCTATAACGAATTGGAACCAGTTAACTTGGGAACGGGTTATGAAATCTCCATTCTTGATTTAATAACTCTAATCTGCGAATTGATGGAGTTTAAGGGTGAAATTGTTTGGCAAACTGACAAGCCTAATGGTCAACCCCGCCGTTGTTTGGATACTGAACGGGCAAAGCAAGCCTTTAATTTCACTGCTCAGGTGGGCTTTGAGGAAGGGTTAAAGAATACCATTGAGTGGTATCGTCAACACGCCGCATAACAATGTATTAGTGAATGTAGGGTGTTATAAGCTGGGCATTGCCCAGCTTATTTGTTTGAGACTATAAATTTTCATGGACAAAGTTAATCATCAATTAAATAAAGCAAAACTACGCCGCACTTTACTTAAAACGCGTCAATCAATGTCCGTTAGAGAATGGAGAGAAAAGAGCGATCGCTTATGCTCCCATTTACAAAACTCTACTTTATTTACCCAAGCAAAAACAATACTTGCGTATTTTAGCTTTCGCCAAGAACCTGACCTCAGTCCACTATTTGCAAACACCAAATACCGTTGGGGATTTCCTCGCTGCGTTGATAAATCCTTGTCTTGGCATATTTGGACACCGAATGATTCTATCCAAAGTGGGGCTTATGGCATTATTGAACCGCACCCTGACGCTCCCATATTAAATGCTGCCGAAGTGGATTTGATTCTTGTCCCCAGTGTAGCTTGCGACTATCAAGGATATCGCCTGGGCTATGGCGGTGGATATTACGATCGCTTGCTCAGTTTACCGCAGTGGCAGACAAAACCGACTATCGGAATTGTTTTTGATTTCGCCTATTTATCCCAAATACCTATTGAATCCTGGGATAAACCACTACAAGCTATTTCTACGGAAACCGGATTGACTCGGAAAGGTTGAAGGATTCAGGATAATGAAGACACATTATCAAATGTTTTATGACTAATCCAACGTCATCTACCACTGAGCAGGAAGCAATAATCGACGAGATTATAGCAAATAGTCTCCAAGCTCAACAAAAAACAGGCCCAGACCTCCGCCAAATTCATAGCAAAAGTCATGGACTCCTTGGAGGAGAGTTTATTATTGAACCCAATCTTCCTGAAGACTTGAGAGTAGGTTTGTTCAAAAAACCCCAAACCTATCCTGCGTGGATTCGTTTCTCTAGTGGTGGTTCTCCTGAAAAGCGTGGTAAATTCCACTCCGATAGCCAGCCGGATGTTCGCGGTATCGCCATCAAAGTGATGAATGTAGACGGGCAAAAAGTGCTGGATGATGAAGAAAAAACTCAAGATTTTATACTCAACAATTATCCTATTTTCTTGACCAAAGATGTTCGTGATTACGCCGATCTTTCGAGAGCAGGTAGTGGACAACTTAGCCCAGAGCGTATCCAGGAACTTGGTTATGCCTTTGCAATCTTGCAAAAAATTGGCAGCCAGAAAGTAGGAAATCCGCTTTTGATTCAATATTGGAGTATGGCTCCGTTTAAGTTTGGAAATCGTATTGTAAAATTGTCTGTCAAATCTCAACAGCCTGAACAACCACCCGAAAAACTTCCCGAATCAGAAAATTACCTCCGGGAAGCAATAGTCAAATATTTGACTGAAGAAGGTAAAGAAGCATCTTTTGACTTCTTCATTCAGTTTTATGTAGATGATGAAAAAACGCCGATTGAAGACCACATTCAGGAATGGCAAGAAGCAGATTCACCGTTTATTAAAGTTGCAACTGTTCGCATTTTTAGTCAGAAATTTGATTTTGAAGAACGCAAACGCTTAGATGAAGGGATGTTGTTTTCTCCTTGGCATACACTGCTAGACCATGAGCCTGTTGGAAGTGTGAATCTCTCTCGCAAAAGGCTTTACAGCGAACTTGCAAAGTATCGACGAGAACAAATTGCCCAACGTTTGCTGGAACCACAACCTTATGTAGCAGTTGAAGATTAACTACTGTGAATTGGCTTCAAGTGTAAGATAAGCTTTTGAAAGCTGTGTGTACAATATCGGATTTTCTACAAACTAAATCTAATTAGTGAAAATTGAAAGGTCAAGATTCCTGACTTATTTAAAAAGTCGGGAATCTTGTTTTTAACGAATAATTTTAGGACTGCTATAGATGTTTTTTAGGGAGCTAATTACTCAAGAATCTGAGTAAAAATTTAATTTATGCAACACAATATTTTTCCTCAATTGAAGGGCAATTATGAATAAAGATAATGAACTAATTGAAAAAATAAATAAGATGTTGACTGAATCCGCAGATCAAGAATCTGTCATTAAGTTCTTGAGATTGAGTAATTATTCAAAATCCAAATCAATTGAAATTTTAAAAAAGGTTTTGGGTATTTCTTATCATGAAGCACAAGACATTATTCATAATAGTCAAACATGGAGTGATGTAAAAGAATATGACGAAAAACTAATCAACGACTTCTTTGATATTCTGGAAGAATTAGGGAGTTCAGAAAGTGAAGAGACTTAATTATATTAATATGTGAATAAATTCCATAACAGAATGAATTTATATAGGATTACTATTTGATTTTTGAACGAAATTAGGTATTGTAGAATGTGTTAGAACGGAGTTCGTAAGGCACTAGGATAACGGGTTTGATGCGTTACGCTGTCGCTAACACATCCTACGTATCTTTTCAGAAATCAAACCGGATTCCTATAGAACAATACAGTTCAGATAAGACCAAAATACTTGTAGAGACGGCGATTTATCGCGTCTCAAAACCCACGATTTTGTACAAGTAGTGCTTTGAACCGTATTGAAATATAAAAACCAAATTTTAGCGTTATAAAGAAAGTTGTAATAAATATTTAGAGAACTGGGAAAGTTATTAATCAAATGCTGAACTGGAAAAAATCACGATCGCAAAATCTGCTAATGTATGCGCTATTGGGAGCGATCGCACTAGTGATGCTCTTTCCTTTACTATGGCTAATTAGCACAGCCTTAAAATCGCCGACGGAAAATATCTTACAGTCGCCGCCACAGCTATTGCCCGTGTCACCGACACTAGATAACTTCTTTAGTGTGTGGAACTCTCTACCTTTTGGGCAATACCTGTATAACAGCACTTTGGTATCAATGCTGACTGTTGGCTTAAATCTACTGTTTTGCGCTTTAGCTGCCTATCCCTTGGCAAGATTGTCATTTGTGGGGCGAGACTGGATTTTTGTGGCGATTGTCTCGACGATTATGATTCCTTTCCAAATCGTGATGATTCCCCTCTATATTTTGACAGTCCAGTTGGGTTTGAGAAATAGTTATTTAGGAATGATTTTTCCAAGTTTGGCTTCTGCCTTTGGCATTTTTCTGTTACGCCAAGCTTTCATGAGTGTCCCCAAAGAGATAGAAGAAGCCGCCCGAATGGATGGGAGTTCGGAGTTAGGTTTGTGGTGGCATATAATGTTACCGGCAGTTCGCCCAGCATTGGTAACTTTAGCTATTTTTGTATTCATTGGTGCTTGGAGTGACTTTTTGTGGCCTTTAATTGTCATCCAAGACGAAAATTTATACACTCTTCCTTTGGGAGTCGCAAAGCTAGCAGGGACATTTTCTCTTGACTGGCGGTTGGTAGCTGCTGGCTCAGTAATTGCGATCGCTCCAGTATTATTACTATTTTTATTTTTACAACGTTACATTGTACCCACAGAAACGGGTAGCGGTGTTAAGGGTTGAATAAGAAATAGAGATAAGGGAACACAAGAGAAAAACTAATGACAAATTCAATAAGCACCAGTTTTTTTCAATACTACCGAGATAGTTTTAATAATCAGACTTAGGTCATAACTTACAGACCACTTGCGTTGATAATCTATATCCATTTTGACGATGGTTTCAAAGTCTGTAATACTCGAACGACCATTAGCCTGCCATTCTCCGGTAATGCCTGGTTTGACTCGTAATCTATCCCAGTGATGTGGATCGTAATTGCTGACTTCATCAGGAGTGGGTGGACGAGTCCCAACTAAACTCATGTCCCCTACCAGAACATTCCAAAATTGGGGAAATTCATCTAAACTGGTACGCCGCAAAAATTTACCTATAGGAGTAATGCGAGGATCGTCAACAGATTTAAAGATGTGACCTTTGGCTTGATTTTTAACCAAATGCTTGACTTTATCTGCATCTACGATCATGGAGCGGAATTTCCAGATGCGAAAAGTTTTTCCGTTCAAACCACAGCGAATTTGAGAATAAAATATTGGACTTGGCTCATGAACAAAGGTAGCAATCGCCACAGGAATTGCTACCAGAAACGTGATTATTAGCCCCACAATGGCTCCAACAATGTCAATTAACCGTTTTCTTAGGCTTAAAGTTGAAGGGTGTAAAGGCTGTTGCGAACAATTAACTGAATAAAGAGAAAGATTATTCACAAGGTCTAACTTATTTTATAACAGGAATTTTGGTATCAGTAGTGTAGACGTGGAGATGATTGATAGACAATTTTTACTGCTCTTGTCTTTACCACCGAGTGTTAATATACACAAAATTTATAAAATATAAAAACCGAAAACCCAAAGTTTACAGAATCTTCCAATTGAAGTCAGAAATTGTAAATTTACAGTATTTCTATCCATCAAATTAACACAGCTATTGTTAATGTTACACATCAAAAAAATTACCATACTTAAGTACTAGTAGTATTTTGCAAAATTCAAAATGCTTATGACATAATACTAACCCTTTATTAAACTAGATAAAATCAGGCTTGCTCAGGCTTTAGACAATATCGCGTTGTTCTGGACTAAGCTCAGATTTAGTAATTATAAGCATTTTGAATTTTGAATAGTATCCTTATTTCTAGGGGGATGTACTAGTCTCAATAATGAACCTCTAAGGCGAAATTCACTGTATATGGTTCCTCTAATGATTGCTGGTTACTAGCCTTGATAGCATCTAGATAGCGACGCAAATGCAACAGTTGTTGAGAATTGGGACGATAGGTGAGGCTCCCTTGTTTTTCAAAAAGTGGTGCTGTGGCGATCGCCTGATAGTCAGGATTTTCTTGTGAACTCTGGGTTAGCCAAGTTGAATCTATAACTGAAGGTATTAATCCTGAAGGGAGTTCACCTTCCAAAAAAGCTAGCAGGCGTTGCTGGCAAGTACGAGTATTGATCCCGCGACTCTCAAATAACTGGATAACTTCACCGAAAGATAAGGGCCGGTCTGGTAGCAGCCGCAGCAATTCTGTAAATAAGAAATAATC
Source organism: Nostoc sp. (assembly GCF_036917775.1). GTDB lineage: Bacteria > Cyanobacteriota > Cyanobacteriia > Cyanobacteriales > Nostocaceae > Nostoc. The sequence continues at coordinate 70,364 of NZ_JBALEQ010000136.1, read as the reverse complement.
AGTGTATTGTTGTCTGGGTATATCTAATATCTGGGGATGTAAAGGCAGCATCGCTAAACCATAAGCAACCCGACTGCAATTAGGAGCGCCATTTTCGCCGAGATATAAATCTTGAATAATCTTGGTGCTGGGGAGTTTCTGCCTTAACCAACGGTTTACTGTCCCAACACAAGCCACACCACCAGTCAGGATAGCTTGATTGATAGATTCTGTCGGGATACCACGAGCTACCAATAATTTGTTCAGTTCTCGGTTCAGGCGGCGCACAAAGGGGATAAATACCTGGCTTTCTAAGTCTCGTCGCTGCAAAATCCACTGCTGATCGGCTAATTCCAGGGTAAAAGATTCTTGGTGCTGCAAAATCAGCTTCAGAGCTAGTGCCGCATCTAATACCGCCTGTCCCAGTAGAGAACTTTCTAGACGCTGCTGAAGACGAATACGCGCGGTAATATCTGGTTCTCCGACTCTCGGTAGTTCTAATTCTTCCAACCCTAAACTCTGCCAGCGCATTTGGTCTAAACCGGGAATTGACGGTTGCCATTGCCAAGGATTACTGCTAGTAGTTTTGCGATCGCTTTGTGTTTCTCTGCGTGATTGCCGAGATTTAGGTGGTAATAGCAACTGACAAATAATATCTTGTTCAATTCCCTTGCCAGCATAAGCAAAACTATGGAGCATGAAATCATTGTATGTCAATTGCGGTAAGCTTTCTGGGACATCAACTAGCAACATTTCTGTGGCAGTTGTCCCAATGTTGATTACCAGAGTGTTACCAACAATCGGATGTTCGCTGGTTTTTGCTGGATGATAACCTTGACGTTGGCTTAATTTTATTTGCTCACCGTTAGCAGCATCAAGTTCTGGGAGTAAACTAGCGATCGCCTCTTCGATAAAAAACACTTGCTGCGGATGTTGGATGAGTTTACTGGTCAGTAAAGCTTCCCGCACATTAAAGCGGTATTGTTCCGACCAGCTAGATGGACAGGTGCAAATCACACCAGCAATATTATTGATAATCTGCGGAAAATCTTGTTCGCTGATCCCAACAGCAGCAGCCATTAAACTAGGGGTGGTACAAGTTTTTTCGGATTTGAGGGTTAATAGTAGTTTAGAGAGCGATCGCACAACCCAAATTAAAGGCCCTGCCGAAAATTCATTTAATTGTAAAACAGGTTCCCATTTTTGCCGTTCCTTCTTATAGGGAATGGCTACTTGTAAATAGGGCTTCAACTGTGCCGAGTAGAGGTTATTTGTTGTCGAATCTGCTGTTGATTTACGTGTTGTAGAAGCAACTGAGTGGTCAGGTGCTTTATCTTGAGCAACAGCCGCAGGTGCTGTCTGCTCATTGACTTCTATATTTACACTTTCACCCTGGGGTATCGAAGCTGTAGGAAGATAAACCTCTGTTGGCAAACGAAATGATTCCTGGAAGGAACTTGTTCCCGGCGGATTTTCTGCTGACCAGTAGATAGGATGTACAACAAAAGTCGATCGATTTAATAATGCGGCAGAAATTCCGGTTGTACCTAAATCAATTCCTAAATACCAAACTGGTTCTAGAACATTGGGCGAAACTTCTGGATTGTTGATGGAGTTGGAAATTGAGGATAAAAAACTGTCTTGAATAGGAGTTGTGATTTCCTTTTTTTCTTCAGTTTCTACCTGAGTAACTGTCAAACTTGATAAATCCGCAGTTGAGGTATTTTCTGTTTGCGGCTCAGGGTAATTTGTAGGGATTGTGTCTTGAGTTTTATCAATTAGTTCCGAGACAATATCCAAATTGGTAGCTGGCTGCGAATCAGAATTTAGCTGCTGATCAAAATTAGCCAAATCTCGATCTAATTGCTGCAACTGTTCTTCATCTAAAGAAATATCAGGTACAGATGGAGTCTGGTTTAACTCAACAGAAAGCAAGTTTTCTTGTGGTGAAGCAGCAATGTAGTCATCTAAAAAAGGGTCTGGCGGATCATTGTTGCTCAATATTTCCGGTGGAGCAATACCTTCCGTTGACTGTTCTACTAGAGGCTGCGTGTAGCTTGCTTCCCCGTAGGGGTATGCCAAAGCAATTTCTGCTGCTTTTGGAGTAACTGGTGCTGTACTTGTGCCATCATCCATAAAGGATGATACTTCCAGCAATTCCTGTTCACTGCCTGCATCAGTCAATAGATCAGTTAGGGTATTAATTGTATCTACACTAGCTGGCTGAGTGTCGAGTTGCGTGGGGGAACTGTCTGTTTGTGGTGTCGAAAAGCTCAGAGGCGACTCAGTATCCTCTGCAAAAAAACTAGCTGGCTGAGTGTCGATTTGTGTTGGGGAACTATCTGCTTGTGGTGTAGAAAAGCTCAGAGGCGAATCTAGCTCAGTATCCTCTGCAAAAAAACTAGGTGGCTGAGTGTCGAGTTGCGTGGGGGAACTGTCTGTTTGTGGTGTCGAAAAACTCAGAGGCAAATCTAGCTCAGTATCCTCTGCAAAAAATAGTTCTTCCTGTGGCTCTGATAATAAATCTATAGCTTCTACTAAAGTCTCTTGAGCTGAAATACCTGTATCTGGTGTCACAACCGCAGAATCAACGTTTTCAGGGACAGATGGACTCTCAGCGATTGTTAACGTTGATTGGGAGGCTGTGGAAGCAGATAAGTCATTTGTCGATACATCAAGGCTTGGGTTATCAACATCACCAGTACCAAATAAACTGGCGTAAAGTTGGTCTACTTCATCACCAACTAATGCAGAAATATTTTGCGATAATTCGGTCAGATTTTCGGAAGATTCAGACGAGTCTATACCAAGCTGTAACAGCACTGCATCTAGATCCTCTGTGAGGGTAGTATCCTGTTGCTCAGAATTCATTGTGAGTGGAGATGAAGTTTCTGGCAGGATTGTCTCCAGGGGTTGAGATGCAGCTTCAGTAGCGATCGCGCCTGGGTCAGGCAATGATGGTGATATCTCAGATTCTACCCTCAGCAAAGCTGGCGGGGAAATAGGGGATTGTTGCTGTAAATGCTGAGTCAAATTGTTGAGAAAGCTGGCCATCAACTCTTCGCCTTGCATTCCCTTGCTATGCATTCTTGCCAGTGCTTGCGACAGTGATTCGTAATAAGTATTAATATTGCGTTGAAGTGCCTCAAAGACTACATTCACAGTCCCATCTAGTGATAATAGGCGTTGATCCAACTCCCTGGCTAGCTGGGTTAACTGCTCTACACGGTCTACTGATTCTAATAAAGGTTGAGTTACAGAGGTGGCGTGATTAGTTGCTTCTGGAGAAATGGCGGAATTTTCCCCCGGTTGTGCTAACAGTGGCGTTACAGTTGGCACCAGCCGATTCATGAGTACCTGTAAAAACTCGGTAATCATTTGATCTTGGTTTGTCAACTGTTGCGCTAAGGAGTAGTTTTGCAATCGCCTTTGCTCTAGTTGCCTAATTTCTTGTATCAGAGTGGCTCGCTCTTGCAATAGCCCTTCTAATTCCGATCGCAATGGCTGGATCAAGCTCGAAAATTCACTTTTTAATTGTCCGGCCGCAACAGGACTCAGTTCCTGATGGGATTCGAGCGGCGGTAGGGGATACTGGTTATAACCTCGCTCAACAAATTTTGTTAATAAAGGCGATGGCGGAGCCAACGCCAAGGGCGAACGCGGTTCTTCGGAAGAATTATTTGGGATATCACTTTCTAATGCTTCTTTTTCTTGGAGCCTCACCAAGAAGTTGCGAATTCTTTCTAAAACTTCTTTAGGTTCCTGCCCCTGACCAGGCAGAAATCTAGACAAGCGCTTGCCACCACTGGCAAGTAAGTTGTCAATGTCTGCGATCAGCTTTTGAATTTCATCTACACTGGAAGTCACTTTTATTACCTTACCTAAAAACGTATGTCAACTAATATGACAATTAATTTACAGTCGCCGTACCCCTGCAAAGAAGTAAGCTCCCCTCTGAGAAGTTTTGAGTGGCAAAAGCTTCTATTGGGACTTGTGACTGTCATTATGTTATGGATTAGTGGGAGTCGTGGCAATCTTCAGTCAGCGTTTGTTTAAGAAGCTTTGTTTTGCCGCTGATTAGTTGCCCATTTGTGAAAATGGACATGGGGAAACAAACTCTTTTTCTGGTATAATTGTACATCTTGATATCAATGCCGTAAGCGAAAATCAAGCTCATAGGTACACGTCGCAAAAGAAAGATTTATTTGAGTCTTGAGAATCATGACTCCCGTCCTTGGAGGGAATGCAAGACAATAGGACTATGATGTTCTCTTGGCTTTCGTGATTAATTGAGAAACCCTGACCACACCGCCTAGCGGTTGGTGTGTGGTAGTTCATCTAATCAAGTTTGCAGTGCAGCTAGCGCTTGAGCAATATAACTGCCGGCTATAAACTACTTTTTGCAAAACTTTTACCCCGTTTAAACTTATAGGTACAGATTATTTTAGAAAAAGGTTCTTGTCGTATTCTTATGTAGCATAGTTTAGTTTTCTCTTTTAATAGGGAGCTGTGCTTTGATGACTAAGGCTAGAAATGGCGCTCTTGTTTGTTGTGTGTACATAGCAGCTTCAATAAAAATGTCGTAATGGAAGACCGATATAGCTTGCAAGCACAGGCTAATCCCTGGATGATCACCTCGGCTCCCTTTTTTCAAGGGTTGCCAGAACCTGCTGTGGAATCAGCCCTTATCCATCTTGTTACCCGCACTCATCCAGCCAATCAGGTAATTCTGCTAGAAAATGACTGGGGTGGTTCTGTGTATTTTATTATGGACGGATGGGTCAAAATCCGCACCTACAATCTGGAAGGAAAAGAGGTAACGCTAAATATTCTTGGTAAAGGGGAATTATTTGGTGAGATGGCGGCGCTAGATGAAGTTCCTCGCTCCACAGATGTGATTACCTTAGCTCCAACAGTAATTGGCAGTATGCCTGCTCAGGATTTTGTCAAGTTACTTCAGATAGAACCCTTAGCTGGAGTTCGATTAGCGCAATTAATGGCACGACGTTTGCGGCAAGTAAATCGCCGATTGCGTTTGCGGGAATCTGATAGCCAGTCACGAGTGGCAGATACATTGCTATTTTTGGCAGAAGGACAAGGAAAAAAAGGGCAAACAGGAACCGAAATCCCCAATTTACCTCATCGAGAATTGAGTAGTTTGAGCGGACTGGCACGGGAAACTGTGACGCGAGTATTGACAAGGCTAGAAAAAAAAGGCTTGATTAAACGGGATCAAGACACTATTTGTATTCCCGATTTGTCAGCCTTGGAAAGAATGATAGTTTAAGAACTTGTCAAATATGAGTATTTTAGATTCTCTGCCAGATGAACCGGAGGAAGAACCATCAACTGAATCTTCAACTCCCCACAATCATTGGTTAGACAAAGAACAAGAGTTAATGCCTCCTCAACTCAAGGCTGATGCGCCTTTGAGGATGGTAGAAACGGCATTTTTAGCCAGTACTGCTAGCTTAATTTGGTTTATTAATTTCTATTTTCCCTTGGGCCCAGTTTTACGGATATTTTTTCCGGTTCCCATCGCTCTAGTTTATCTGCGTTGGGGCAAGCGTGCGGCATGGATGGCAGCACTCACTTCTGGGTTACTGCTAACTGTACTGATGGGGCCAGCCCGTAGTTTGCTGTTTGTCATGCCCTACGGGTTTATGGGCGTGCTTTTGGGAGCGACATGGTATCGTCGTCGTGTTCCCTGGATTGTTTCTATCACCTTGGGTACGCTGTTGGGTACTTTGGGAGTCTTTTTTAGACTGTGGTTGCTGTCTGTTTTGTCGGGTGAAGACCTGTGGATTTATGTGATTACCCAAGTGACTGAGTTCATTGAGTGGGTATTTTTGAAGCTGAGTTTATTGGCGAGTCCCAGCGTGTTTTTGATTCAAGTGGGAGCGATCGCTCTAATTTTACTCAACAACTTTATCTACCTTTTTGTGGTACACCTCGCAGCATGGTTTCTTTTTGACCGTCTGGGCAATCCCATTCCCCGTCCACCACGCTGGGTACAAGTCCTCATGGATTATGAGGGATAGTTATTAGTCATTTGTCATTTGTCCTTGGTTAAATAATTAGTCCTAACTAATTCCCAATGCCCAATTCCCAAATTCGTATTTATACCCAAAAAAAACAAGGTGAAGAATGGCTACGACGATATCGTGGTTGTCTACCCGTATTTGGATGTGTTTTAGGATTTACTGAAACTGGTTTAATTCCAGGGATTTCAGCAGCCGGTCGGACTCCAGAGGATCGAAAATATACCGCTTGTGCCGATGCCGAGTTTTTGTACTACGGCCCAGAACATAAGCCCCAAAATCCTCTACCACCATTAGCGGCTGGGGCTTCACCTGTGCTGATTTCTCGCGCTGTTTTTGATTCGCTAAAGATACCAGTTCATTTGTTTAATGCTGGTTTGCCCCACCCTCCGGCTGTGCCATTAATTGACTTGGGTGGCGCTTCTGCTAAGTGTTTAAGTGGAGGCGCTGCTATGGAAATTACAACGGTACACCACTTGTTTAAACAAGGGCTACTTTGGGGAGAACGCCTTGCTGCCAATATGCAACAAAGTTATGTGATTTTTGGTGAGTGTGTCGTTGGAGGTACTACAACTGCCCTGGCAATCTTAACTGCTTTGGGTATAGATGCTGCCGGAAAAGTTAACAGTAGCCACCCTGTTTGTAACCACGCGCAAAAGTGGGCACTAGTGCAAGCTGGGCTAGAAAAGATGAAGGGGAGCAGGGAGCAGGGGGCAGGGGGCAGGGGGCAGGGGGAGATAAACTTCCAATCTTCAATGCAAAATTCTGTAGATCCTTTAGAACTCGTCGCCGCCGTGGGCGATCCCATGCAGGTGGTGATAGCTGGGATGGCGATCGCAGCTAGTCGTAGTTGTGGTGTAATGCTTGCCGGTGGGACGCAAATGCTGGCGGTTTACGCTTTGATGAGTGCGATCGCTCAAGCTTACGCCTTATCATGGCAACCAGAAGCAGTAGTTATAGGTACAACTCGTTGGGTAGCAGAAGATCCTACTGGGGCTACAGTTGACTTAGCCCTCAGCTTAGAAAAAGGTAACTTGACTCAGAGTGGAAGAACTCCTCCCCTATTAGCAACTGCTCTCAGCTTTGCTGATTCTCGTTATCCTCAACTGAGAGCTTATGAGCAGGGCTTTGTGAAAGAAGGTATGGGTGCTGGGGCAGCTTGCATAGCCGCTCATCTTAGCCAAAATTGGCAACAAGACCAACTTTTAGCAGCTATTGAATCTCAGCTTGAACGGTTAAGTACAGCAATTCATTAATTCATAGGGAATTAAATTTGTTAGGACTTTGCATCCCTCTGGGCTTTCTTAAAAACTTCCATTTGTTTCATAGTGAGGAATGCACTAAAAGCTTATGATTATACACATCACACTATTACATATATTTACGTAATAGTGTGTTTTGCTTTTTATCAATTTGATAGCTGGATTAGTTGCTTATACTTAAATATATGCCCACAAAACCATCACTTGATATTGAGCCTAAAGGCTTTCCTTCTATACCTCCAGGCATTTTTTAATTCGTTCAACTCAGGTTAAATTTAATGAATTCTTTCTCTAAGTAATTGTTCTTCCAAGGCAGCAATGCGGTTGTATGCTGCTGTTAACTGCGCTGTTAGTCGTTGTATTTGAATTTCTGGTGTAATATTATCTCCGCTTTGACGATGCATATCTAGATAAATACCATCTGTTAATACATCCTTGTGTTCCATTTCTGGATTTAAACTGACACGTCTGAGCTGATAGCCTCCAGCCGCACCATTTTCCTGATAATTATCCTTTGCTTGTGTATTTGCTGTAGAACAGTCTGAGAAAGTTTGAGTGACTTTAGCATCAAGTTGCTCAATCACTTGACAGAGGGCATCCAGTTTTTCGCTTAAAGTCAGGATCTGTTGCTGTAATAGCTCCATTTAATACCTTTATCCGTACATTTTCTATATGTTATTCAATTTACTCCCAACCTTAACGATACTTCTGGATTATTTAAGTATTGATAATTTTTGGTGCAAATGTGACATTTAAATCATTATTTCTAAACGTAGGTAAAGTTTGACTACAAGTACCACTAATGAAATTTATGGAGATAAATTCACTTTTAGCTAGTAATTTGCCGATAAAGTTGCTATTTTGAGTCAAATATTCAAAATTATCGGTATTAACCAGAGAAAACTCCAATAATTTTCCAACTCCGCTTTTTCACCTAGTCAGCCTCTGGTGAATCTCTGCTTAATATTAGGTATAATCAAAAATCTTAAATCCAAAATCAATGGATCGACGGTCTTTTTTGCTCGGTACAAGTACACTGGCACTTTCACAACTGCTTTTTGGCTGTGGTGGAAACAGGCAGACGCAACTAAAAGTACAGTTATTAAAAGGTTCTATACCTGGTCAGGTGGTGAATCAGTTCCACAAAGGTTTGCAGCAACAGGTGCAGTTAAAGTTTGCCCCAGTCGAGCAGATAGAGGATTTATTTCAGCAATTACAAAATTGGCAGAAAAAACCAAAAGCCACCGATGAGCAAGGATGGAGTCGCTTTATACCCTTTAGGCAAGGTCAAAAAACGGCTGATGTAGACCTCGTGACATTGGGAGATTATTGGCTAAAAGCAGCTATTGAGCAGAAACTGATTCAACCACTCCAAGATTTACAGGGAAACCAATTAAAGCAATGGTCTGCTTTAGATGAAAAGTGGAAAAAATTAGTAACACGCGACGACCAAGGTAACTTGGATACTCAAGGGAAGGTGTGGGGTGCGCCTTATCGGTGGGGTAGCACAGTGATTGTTTATAACCGTGACAAGTTCCGAGAATTGGGTTGGACACCCAAAGATTGGAGTAATTTGTGGCGAGATGGAATGCAGCAACGCATTTCTTTACTTAATCAACCACGAGAAGTTATTGGTCTGGTCTTAAAGAAGCTAGGCAAATCTTACAATACAGAGAATCTTGACCAAGTACCAAACTTGGAACAAGAATTACAGACATTAAACCAGCAAGTGAAGTTCTACAGTTCCAATAACTACTTAGAACCTTTAATTATGGGAGACACTTGGCTAGCGGTTGGTTGGTCAAGCGATGTACTGCAAGTTCTGGGACGTTATCCGCAACTTGGCGCAGTTATACCCCAATCAGGAACAGCAATGTGGGCGGACTTGTGGGTGCGTCCCGCAGGTATTAATAAGGGTACTTTATCAGATCAATGGATTGATTTTTGTTGGCAACCAAGTACAGCTAAACAAATTTCGGTGCTGACTAAAAGTAATTCGCCAATTTCTACAAATATTTCCGCTTCGGACATCCAAGAACCATTACGGAGTTTGTTACAGAGCGATCGCAAAGTTTTCGATAAAAGTGAATTTTTACTTCCCTTACCCGCATCAGCAATCAAACAATACGAGTCTTTGTTCGCCAAAATGAAGGTTTAATTGGGAATTGGGAGGGAGATAATTTTTGACTCCGAACTCCTAACTATTTACTACAGTAAACGCTGTAAGCCTATTTTGTTCTTAACAGTTGTTTGGATACTGCATAAAGCTGGACTTGTACTAAAGTTGCAAGTGTAAGTTGCTAAAGGTTCCTTTTGATAGTTAAATACCCGGACGTTGTAACCAAAGTTCCGTGCAGCGCTACCCAAGCGATTTACGAAGTCGTAGCGCTCTATATACTCTAGTAAGCTCCAAATTTGCTGATTTACGATCAAGTCTACTCTTGCAGGTTCTTTGTCAGAAGCTGGATATGCTATCCAATTATCCAATAGCTTTCTCTCAGAGTTTTGTTGTGCCCACCATAAACTCGGAACAGTTAATCCTTGTGGATGAATTGTGTTAGCTGTGATTACATAGTCTTTTGGCTTTGTCAATAAATCTAGTTCTAAAGGCGCACTCGAAGGCGACGGTATCGAGCGGGTTTGCGCTAGTGAAGGCGACGGGATTAGTAAAGTGGTGAGGGCAATGGTTATTAGTAATGAAAATGATGTTTGGCGATGGCTGCGCCAAGGCCAAGGGCGATCGCACAATTTAGGTATATACATAACTGATACTAATTCGTAATTAAGGCATTAGTAAAAATTCGCACAATTTAAACTTTAATGGCAACGACGCGAATTAATTGTATTTGTTGCTCACTGAAGAGAGCAAGAGAGGCAGGGGAAAAGAAAATACCTCTCCTGCTCAGAAGGGGTCTGAAGCTAGGCTGTTGATTTTGTTGGTTTTACGGGAAAATTATTTCATGCAATGCAATAGTGATGTTCTTAAATGCTCCTAAAGCACTTTCCCAAGCTAGGTGTTCAGAAAATGAATTATGAGCGCAATGCAGATACTCCCATAGGGCCACGAGTTACGCCCAATTGATTTTGCAGTTTTAACTCGCGCCATAGTTGGGAACCTGTAATTTCACCTTGCAATAATTGACGATAGCGATGTATTATTTTAGTCACTTGGTCTGGAGTTTCATTTACAAACTCGATACGAAAGTGACGTAATCCCAGCTCTATCAGACGCTGTACGTACTCGGCTCCAGTTTGGGCTGTACCGTTAAATACAGTATTGCGACAACCTACATCTGCCTTGAGGATATGTTCGCTGCCTACACGATCTTTTAATTTTACTTCCTGCTTTTCACAAGGTCGCCCACAGTTAGTATGATCTGTACCTGTCGATAGAAAAGCACAGAATACGCAGTGTTCCATGTGGAACATCGGTATGTGTTGATGGATTGTCACCTCAAACCACTGGGGTGGACAACTGGTGAGCAGGTCTTGCAGTTGGGTAATATTCAGGTCATAAGATGCCGTCAGCCGTTCTAAAGCAAAGCGTTGCTGAAAGTAGTCTGCCGTTAAAGGGTTAGCAACGTTGAGTGAAAAATCTCCAATACAACGGTCTTGAGCAAAGAATTGCAGTTGGTCATAGTTCCGTATCAGATAGCCATCTGCTTCACAGGCACGTACCTGCTGCAAAATCCAATTTTCACCAGGTTTAGTGATTCGGGGTGGTGCAACCCAGATTGTGGGGAGTGGTGAGTTATCATTTTGCTGTTGTTGGCGAACCATTTGCACCGCTTCTCGGTAGGCGCGGGGATCTTCAAATTCACAGTAAAGTGTTTCAATCCCAGCTTTGAGGACGGCTTGGAGTTGCTTGAGGTTTCGTACTAAGACGATCAGTGAGGGAGATGTAGCTTTAGCTTTCCGCAGGGTACGAGAAGAGGCAGATGAGGAGGGGAGTAAATCTTGGAAAGAGACATCAGAACGTAATTGCCAGCGTTTAGGTTGACTTCGCAATTCTTCCAACTGCACCACAATTTCCCGCCGCATCCGGTTCAACTCACTTACGGGCAGCATAAGGAAAGTGCTGAGGTGGTTGGTTAGTTTTTCCAAAACGAAAGGCGTGTTACCGAGACGACCAAATTGTTCTTGTAAACGTTCTGTATCTAAGGGTTTGGTGTGTGCCTCCACCAGAAAAATTGCAGATTCTACCTGGACAATATTACCCAGTCGATCGCGGGCGATCGCAATCAATGGCTGACCAATTTCTCCATAAACTTCAACATCAATGGGACGCTGAAATTGTGGGTTGTTGCCTGCAAAACTTTGACGCAGTTGCTTATCGAGTTCGGGATCGCTGGTTTTCCAAATGCGATCGCCTATATGCACTCGGCGCAGGTTTAAGTCATTTCGACCAAAGGTCAGTATTGCTTCTTTACCTTTGGATACCACAGCATAAACCCGGCCGCCTTCTTCCTTCGCTTCGGGATGACCGCAGTCAAATACAATTCCATCCCCTGGTTTTACAGGTGCTTCCAGTTTGATTGTTACCTGTTCGTTGTGAATACGGGTGACTTCACCTAAATAAACTCCACGTTTTTTACCAAAGCGGGCGTGAACTAATTCTTGATTATTAATCCCGCCAAACCAACCTGTGTAGAGTCCGCGAGAAAATGCCATCTCTAGGTTGTAGTGTTCTTGATTAAGTGGAAGATCCCCCGCCTTAAGGGGGGCTATTTTCCCCCCTTTTGAAGGGGGGCTAGGGGGGATCTCCTCCATCACCTGATCTAGGGCTTGCCGATAAACACGGGTGACATTAGCAACATACTCTGGAGCTTTTAGGCGACCTTCAATTTTGAGACAAGTTACTCCTGATTTCACCAAATCGGGCAAAACATCTAAGCCTGCTAAGTCTTGAGGACTGAGTAAATATTTGCGTTCTTTTAAATTTACAACTTCCCCATCAGCGATTAAATCGTAGGGCATCCGGCAAGCTTGGGCACATTCACCTCGGTTAGCAGAACGTCCGCCTAAAGCTTCGCTAGTCAAACACTGACCGGAATACGCCACGCACAAAGCACCGTGAACAAAAACTTCCAAGGGTAGTGAAGTTTCTTGTTCGGCAATCTGCTGCTGAATTTTATTGATTTCCTGAAGAGAACATTCACGTGCCAGCACCACCAATTGACAGCCGAGGGATTTAGCAAATTCCACCCCAGCCGCACTGGTGATGGTCATTTGGGTAGAAGCATGGATGGGAAAATCGGGCGAGAGGTGACGGATGAGACGACAAATTCCGACATCTTGAACAATGACGGCATCCACACCTGCGGCAATAATTGTGCGGAGATATTGCTGCGCTTCTGCTAATTCTTTGGGAAATATTAGTGTGTTGACGGTGACATAACCCTTTACACCGCGACGGTGCAGAAATGTCATTAATTGGGGTAAGTCTGCCTCAGTAAAATTTTCTGCCCGCATTCTGGCGTTGAAGCGATCCAAACCGAAGTAAATTGCATCTGCCCCATTTTCCACAGCAGCTTTAGCACATTCCCAATTACCTGCTGGCGCAAGTAGTTCAGGACGTTGAAGAGAGAGTTGGGGGCGATCGCTTTTCATCAGATTTAGGGAAGGTTAACTAGCACCATAGTGATTTTATCTAAGTTTGTGAGGGAGGGTGCGATCGCTATCTCCACGCTAGTGTTTTTCATCACCTAGAGGTGATGAAAAAATGATCCTAGTTCTGATTTTGTGTGTACATTGTCCACTAATATAGTTATGCTGTAAATAAGACTCAGCGAAAGGTGGGAATTAGCCATGTCAGAAACATCATCTGCAAAAGATTGCCGCATCGATTTGCGAGTTACCCAAGAGCAAAAAGAACTATTAGAACGGGCTGCAAGTCTTAAAGGAATTTCTTTGAGTGCTTATACACTTTTTCATGTTTTGCCAGTCGCCAAGCAAGATATAGATGCAAATGAAAGGCTGGTGCTGTCCAATATTGATAGAGATTTGTTTATGTCAGTAATGGAAAATCCGCCAGAACTGAAGGGAAAACTCAAATCTGCTATTCACAAATATAGACAGAAGTATGACTTGTGATGGTGAGGCGAGATGGAATTTTGTACCAATTGATAAAAAGTATCAAAAAAATTCTTTTGATTGTGGTTATGCAATTTTGAATGATTATCTCAAGAAATATGCACGGCAAAATCATAATAAAGGAATTGCTAAAACATTTGTAGCAATTCCGGCATCAGGAAGCTTGAAGATTGATGGCTATTATACCGTCAGTGCCAGCATTATTGAGTATGAATCCTTACCAGAATATTATCAGAGTGGAATGCCAGCCTATCCGATTCCAGCAATGCTGATTGGGAGATTAGCTGTAGATAATTCGGTTAAAGGACAAGGTTTAGGAGGTGAATTGTTAGCTGATGCTCTCTATCGTGCTGTTCGTGTTTGTCAAGAAATTGGTATGTATGCCGTGAGAGTTGATGCTATCGATTTGCAAGCAAAGGAATTTTATCTCAAGTATGAGTTTATTCCTTTTCAAGACAATGAACTCTCGCTATTTCTACCGATAGCAACGATAGTTAGAGAGTTTGGTTAAATTAATGAGGGAAATATCAAAGGGGGTAAAAACAAGAGCGATCGCTTTTCATCAGATTTAGGGAAAGTTAACTAGCACCATAGTGATTTTATCTAAGTTTGTGAGGGAGGGTGCGATCGCTTCCTGCGCTTAATAGACAATAATTACTATGGCGATTTAGATTGAGGGTAGATGCCCAAGAAAATTAGAGAGTTAAAAGCAATTTTGTTGAAAGCCGGGTTTGTCTATCGTCCTGCAAAAGGTAGTCATACATTCTGGACTCACCCACTTATATCTGATGAACCAGTTACCATTGCTGGAAAAGATGGAGACGATGCACCTCGGTACTTGGAAAAGCAAGTCAATCGTGTTTTGAAGCAACTAGGAGAAATAGAGGAAGAATAATGAGCGATCGCTACAGTATGGTAATTCAATGGTCAGATGAGGATAATTGCTACTTGGTACACTTACCGGAATTCCCTTGGCAGCAATTCCATACTCATGGCAAAAGTTATGAAGAAGCCGCTAAACATGGACATGAAGTGATTGAGTCTCTGATTGAATGGTATGGAGAACAAGGAAAACCTTTGCCAGAGCCAATTACTTTTCCTCAAAAACCGTTAAAAGTGGCTTAAATCTTTTTTGAAGTATGTAGGCATAGCTTATCGGAGCGATCGCTTTTCATCAGATTTAGGGAAAGTTAACTAGCACCATAGTGATTTTATCTAAGTTTGTGGGGGAAAGTGCGATCGCCCTTCTTAGCCAACACCTCTTCAATAGCATTCAGCGCCGCCTTAATTTGCAGCACATCTTGGCAAGTTTCCACCAGAAATAAATCAACACCAGCATCCCACAGCGCATCTGCTTGTTCAGCAAAAGTTGCTTTCATGGTGTCAAAGTCAATATGTCCCAAGGTAGGAGGTTTCGTTGTCGGGCCGATGGAACCTGCCACAAACCGGGGTTTTTCTGGCGTGGAAAATTCCGCAGCCACACGCTTGGCTAATTCTGCGGCTGTCTTGCTGAGGTAATATGCTTGGTCTGCTAAGTCATATTCTGCCAGCACCAGGGACGTACTACCAAAGGTATCGGTTTCAATCACGTCTGCACCAGCAGCGAGAAAGTCGCGGTGAACCTTAGCGACTGCTTCGGGTTTTGTGTGAACTAAGTATTCGTTACAACCTTCATACTGTGGGCCGCCGAAGTCTATCAGCAAATACTTCGTCGTAAATATCATTTTCAGGGCTTACCCAATCCTGATAAGCCTGAGATTCAACAGCAGCATTAACAGATTTTTCGCCATTTTTGAAAGAAAGAGCTAAATCAAGTAATGCTGATAACTGCTCATCATTCAGTTGTTCAATCAGACTTAGAAGTTCTTGACGAATATTCATGAAATTGCCGACTGCTAACTATATTCAATGTATGTCATAAGGCGATCGCCTGTAGCGTTGGTGAGGCGATGGCAATTATCAAGCGATCGTAGTCATAGGGTGTGTTATGCTTTTGCCCTAACACACCTTTTGAACTTCGTTAACGAGTCTTTTATCTCCATTAACGAGTCTTTGAACTCCGTTAACGAGTCTTTTAGCTCCATTAACGAGTTTTTTAGCTCCATTAACGAGTCTTTGAACTCCGTTAACGAGTCTTTTATCTCCGTTAACGAGTGAATGTTATTGCGAGGTTAGCGATGTCTACGACAGGCTACGCCTACGCACCCTGCTAATTTAGACATTACGGTTGTTTTTACGCAGATAAACACACTAATCCAGCCTCTAGCGCTTAGTTGCGGTATAGTACTTTAGTAAATATCGCTACAGAGTTGGTGAGGTTGGCCGGTGACAAACAAAGAACTATTGGAAATTATTGAAAAAGCTGTCAAGGAAAAAGCAACGGACCTAAACCTCAATAACAATCAACTCAGCAGCCTGCCGCCAGAATTCAGCCAACTCTCCAACTTGACTGACCTAAACCTCAATAACAATCAACTCAGCAGCCTGCCGCCAGAATTCAGCCAACTCTCCAACTTGACTGAGCTATCCCTCTCTAACAATCAACTCAGCAGCCTGCCGCCAGAATTCAGCCAACTCTCCAACTTGACAAGGCTATCCCTCTCTAACAATCAACTCAGCAGCCTGCCGCCAGAAATCAGCCAACTCTCCAACTTGACAACGCTATTACTCTCTAACAATCAACTCAGCAGCCTGCCGCCAGAAATCAGCCAACTCTCCAACTTGACTGAGCTATCCCTCCATAACAATCAACTCAGCAGCCTGCCGCCAGAATTCAGCCAACTCTCCAACTTGACTGAGCTATACCTCCATAACAATCAACTCAGCAGCCTGCCGCCAGAAATCAGCCAACTCTCCAACTTGACAACGCTATTACTCTCTAACAATCCACAATTAACTTCGCCGCCACCTGAAATTGTCGAGCAGGGAACGCAGGCAATTTTGACCTATCTTCGAGAAAGGTTAGAAGGTAGTCAACGGCAGTGGGTTTCTAAACTACTGGTTGTTGGTGAAGGCGGTGTAGGAAAGACATCTTTATTAAGAGCATTGCGCGGTGAAGACTTTGACACCCAGGAATCCACTACCCACGGCATTGAAATTAAATCCCTAGAATTAACCCATCCCACGCAAGCCGATGTCACCATGCAACTGAACACTTGGGACTTTGGCGGACAGGAAATCTATCATGCAACCCATCAATTCTTTCTCACCAACCGCTCCCTATTCTTACTCGCCTGGAATGCTCGACTAGGATTTGAGCAAGGTAAACTCTACTACTGGCTGGATACTATCAAAGCCTTAGCCCCCGATTCTCCGATTTTACTCGTCGCCACCCACATCGATGAGCGAGATGCAGACCTTCCGCTAAAAGAATTACAGCGCAAGTACCCCCAGATTATTGAACACTGTAAAATTAGCTCTAAAATCAGCCTCGGCGTTGAAGAACTGCGGCAAGGAATTGCTGAAGTAGCCGCCAAATTACCTTTAATGGGTGAAATCTGGCCTACCACCTGGCTAAATGCTGCCAATGCCATCCGCACCGAGGCGAGAAAACAAATCACACCAGAACAATTGTGGGACATCATGGCTAATTTCCAAGTTGCTGAGAGTCAGGAATTGTTAGCGCGATGGCTACATGAATTAGGTGAAATTCTCTACTTCCAAGACAACGAAGAACTTAACGATACCGTTATCCTCAAGCCCCAGTGGGTAACTGAATATATCAGCAAAGTGCTGGAAAGCGAAGATGTAATCAACCACAAGGGCATTTTCACCCGTCAGGAAATGAAGCAACTTTGGCATGACTTAGATTCATCAATGCGCGAACACTTCCTACGCCTGATGGAACGTTTTGACCTTTCCTACCGCATTCCTGAAAACCTAGATATCAGCCTAGTTGTAGAACGTTTGCCCCTCGACCCACCTGATTATGAAGACGAATGGAAGCAAATTAAACAAACAGGTGAGTGCAATGAAATTTCGATGAAATTTCAACTCAATACCATTCCTGCGGGGATTCCCACTTGGTTTATTGCCCGTCAACACCGCTTCACAACTGGCATTCATTGGCGGAACGGTGTCTTATTTGCTGATTATGAGCAAAAACATTTAGCATTAGTGCAAGCATTTCCTCGCGATCAGTACTTGCAATTAACAGTCCGAGGAGCATACCCCCAGAATCTCTTTGCGCTACTCAAAGATGGTATTGAAGTAACTCTACGAAGGTTTCCCGGATTATGGGATACTATGCAACTCAAAATTCCCTGTCTTGGTCATAATGGTCAACCTTGTTCTCACGAGTTTGACTATAAACAAGTCCAACAGCGATCCCAAAGAAAGAGACTAACAATTGAATGCCCAGAAGCTACAGAAGATGAAAATGTATCAGTAACAGAACTCTTGCAGGGATTAGATTGGACAACAAAAGATGCAGTTTTAGACAGCCTCAAAGATTTAAAGAAAAGTAGTGATGAGATTAAAAATAAACTGGATGAGACTAAAAATAAAGTTGATAATCTTCTAGAACTGACGCAACGGAAATTTACCAAAGACTTCAACCGCGAACAAGCAATCATCGATTCTCACTGTCCCAATGTCTTTACCCTGTGTTACCGTGGCGGCAAAGCTTGGCAAAAGAATCTAATTGGACAGAAATTAGATTTACAACTTTATTGCCAAGCACCGGGCTGTTGGCATCCTACCCAAAAAGATGGTTTATATGAAATAAATGAACCTGCCGAATGGCTGAGAGCAACAGCACCTTATATTGGTAAATTATTCACAGTCTTGAAATTTGCCGCACCGATAATTGGCCCTTGGCTGGGTGTGGTAGATCGTGAAGACTATGAAAAGCTATTTAAAAATAATTTAGAACTATTTAAAGAAGTAGTAGCAAAATTACCTGAACCCAAAGAATCTAAAGATTTAGAATTAGCAGACAAAATTGCTAAAAGCGAAGATTTAGATCCAGAACGCGCTGATGGTGCAGCTTTGCGTGCCTTGCGTCAACTTTTAGATGAAAAAGATCCCCAGCAGCACTGGGGTGGATTAAAGAAAGTCTTGACACCAGAAGGACATTACCTGTGGTTGTGCGAACACCACGCAGTAGCGTATAAACGCTAACTATATTAAATTTAAGATTGCGATCTTGAATTGTAGAGAAACAATTCATCAACATATTGCCTGAACCAGTAGCAATGGTTTTTATCGCATTTAAATAGCTCCCTAGACAGAGGAAGCGTCTAAAACGATTATTTAGCATTCCAACATATACTAGTAACGTATATTTGACTAGAATTAAAGTGTTATAGTGATTCTCGTTTGGATACCATCTACGGTAGGGGTTTACGGAAGTGCGCCTCTACTAAAGACATGACAGTTTAGCTATAAGTTAATATCTACCGTTTTACGGGTATTAGAAAAATGAGGTTTAAAGACTGGGCGACTAGGGTGCTACTAATCTCGCTGATGTTCATGGCTTTAATTGTAGTGCTGCTAATTGGGCGAGCGACAAAATTACACAATAATCCGATAACATCCCATGTATCCAATCCACAGGTTATGGCCTTCAGTCAATATCCCCAGGCGCAATTCCAATCAGCGAAAGAGCCAGAGAAGAAATTTGAACGTGTTATCAAGTCCCCAGTCAAGACTAACAAGTCTGTATCAAGGTACATAACCACTCAAGCTTTTGCAAAGTACAGACCTAGTTATCAAGTTGCTTCGGTTGATCCAAGTAACTATGGAGAACGGTACGCCCAAGATGTTAACGGCATTCCTCTCAGCAACCAACCAATTATCGTCATCCATGAAACTGGTTATTCAGCTTCTAGCGCAATCAATTTCTTTCAAGTAGCCCATGATGATGAAAGTGTGCAAGCAAGTTACCACGCTTTAATCAAGTTAGACGGAACGGTGGTTTATCTAGTACCGCCAGAAAAGCGGGCTTTTGGTGCAGCTAACTCAGTATTTGATGGTTCGCAGGGAGTGGAAACTGTGCAGACTAATCCAACTTTACCCGCGTCTGTGAATAATTTTGCTTATCACGTCTCTTTGGAAACACCGCCAGATAGTTATGACAGTAACAGCCAACAAACCCATAGCGGCTACAGAGAGGCTCAATATAAGTCTCTTGCTTGGTTAGTTGCTCAAAGTCAAGTTCCAGACTATCGAATTACTACCCATCATCTCGTAGATCGTTCTGGTAAAAAAGTTGACCCGATAAATTTTGATGGTAATAAATTTCTGAGTTTACTTAATACTTTTCGTCAGGTTAGACCAATTTATAGAGTAAGTAAATAATTTAACCAAGTGAGTTGGACAAACCTCTCCCTGCCTTGAACTTTAGTTCAAGTCTGTTCCTCTCCGAGTCGGAGAGTGACCAATACGGTTCGGTTAAGGTTTTTTGATGAAAATTCTAGATCGCAAAGACGCGATAAATCGCCGTCTCTACAAAGGACTGATTATTGTAGAGACGGCGATTCATCGCGTCTCTTGTCTTAACCGAACCGTATTGGGAGAGGGACAGGTTTTGCGTAGAAAAACCAGGAAGAGATATATTTACTAAGCTATTTACTAAAGCTATAAATTTGCTGCTTTTCCAAGCGATCGCTAATCGATGAAGGCAATATACCATGCGGGAATGTCTGACGATCTAGTTGCACTTGTAAATTACTCAAGGGATCGCAACCAGAAGAAATCAGAAATTCTAGTTTCTGGATGTATGGCAAGGTGGCAAGGTTATCCAGAATTTGGAAGATAGCCTTTATATAAGGATGGCCACTTTGTTGATACCAATCACAGCTAGCAACTTTTGCTTGATCAAAACCCAAGTGTACTGTCAAAGATGGCTCGTCAAATATAGCGATCGCTAACGGACGCGCTTCTTCTTGCAACAATAAATCATTACTTTTCGCTAAATGTCGCAGTTTTTCTAAGCGTTCATAACGTTCTGTCACTGCTTCCGGGTCATCTTGCCAATGGATTGCTACTGTCACCAGATAAGTCTGTAACAGCATATGACCCAGCTTTTTCGCCTTTGTCGCTAGGTAATAAGAATTGTAGTCGGTTGCTTCAATTAACAAGGGCACGCGATCGACTACTTCCAAGCCGTAACCTTTAACTCCAGCAATTTTCCGGGGATTATTGGTAATCAAACGAATCTTTTTGATGCCCAAATCCATCAGCATTTGTGCGCCCATCCCGTAGTCTCGCAAGTCAGCAGGAAATCCCAAACGCTCATTTGCTTCAACTGTATCCAGTCCCATATCCTGCAATGAGTAGGCTTTTAGCTTGTTAATCAAGCCGATGCCTCGTCCTTCTTGACGCAGGTATACAACTACACCTTGACCAGCAGCCTCAATCATCTTCAGCGCAGCTTCTAACTGCATCCGACAGTCGCAGCGCAAGGAACCTAAAGCATCACCGGTTAAACATTCTGAGTGCATCCGCACCATTACTGGCTCATCTTTGAAGTTATCTGGATCTCCTTTGACAATTGCGACGTGTTCTGTATTATCCAGGGTATGGCGGTAGGCGTAAATTTCAAACTGGCCGAATTGACTAGGCAGTTTGGTAATTACCTCACGATACACGAGGCGATCGTGCTGTAGGCGATAGCTGATTAAATCCGCAATACTAATTGTTTTTAAATTGTGGCGTTTGGCATATTCAAATAACTGTTGCAACCGCGCCATTGAACCATCGGGGTTTTGAATTTCACAAATTACCCCGGCTGGATATAGCCCTGCTAGTCGAGATAAGTCTACAGCTGCTTCCGTATGCCCGGCGCGTTTGAGTACACCCCCAGCTTTCGCCCGAATGGGGAAAATATGACCAGGACGACGTAAATCGGTAGGTTTTGTGGCTGGATTGAGAGTAACCTGGATAGTGCGGGCACGATCTTCTGCTGAGATGCCAGTCGTGACACCCAATTCTGGGCCAGCATCAATGCTAACAGTGAAGGCAGTTTGATTAGTATCTGTAATGTTGCTTACCATCAAAGGTAAGTCTAGCTCGTCTAAGCGATCGCCTGTCATTGCCAAACAAATCAGCCCTCTAGCTTCCACCGCCATGAAATTAATCGTGTCGGGTGTGGCAAATTGGGCAGCACAAATTAAGTCGCCTTCATTTTCTCTATTTTCATCATCTACCACTACAATTACACGACCAGCTTTTAGGTCTGCTAAAGCGGCATCAATCGAATCAAATTTAAAAGCTTGGGTAGGATTAGGCTGTGACACAGAAAGATTTCCAGCTACCAACGTAAATTTTTTTTACAATTTCTTCTTTTAGATTGTAGCTCCTTTATAAGGCAGAGAAGTAGACTAGCAATGATTTGATAACAGGGCAAAAATTTTTGCCGTTCAAAATGGGGATTTAAAGTGCAACGACAGCCAAGAAAGAACAAAAGAAGGGGGACAAATAGAATATTTTGTAACTTCGCCGCGTCTTTTTACTTTCCGTCCGAAAAAAGTAGAGGGGTTTTAGGTGTTTTGTATGCTAAGAGTCTAGTCGCTGATATTGTTGATAGCTGAGAACGAATTAACTATTCATGGGATAAGGATTTCAGATCATGGGCAAATTTAGACGCGTACCCGTTGGGATTGTTGGCGCGTCGGGCTATGGCGGAGTACAGTTAGTACGGCTACTGATGGATCATCCAGAAGTCGAACTGGTTTATTTAGGCGGTGAGAGTAGTATCGGTAAATCCTTTGGGGATTTATATCCACATCTTGCTCATGCCGCTAATCTACCAATAGAAGCGGTAGAACCAGAAATAATTGCTCATCGCTGTGAAGTAGTTTTCCTGTCTTTACCAAATGGTCTGGCTTGCCAAATCGCGCCCAAACTATTAGAAAAAGAATGTAAAGTCCTGGATCTGAGTGCAGACTATCGGTTCAGGGATTTGACAACTTATACAAATTGGTATGGTATTGAGAGAAGCGATCGCACCATTGCAGCTACAGCAGTTTATGGATTACCAGAACTTTATCGCGATCGCATTGCCGAAGCTCAACTTATTGGCTGTCCTGGTTCCTATCCCACTGCGAGTCTCCTGGCACTTTCGCCACTCTTAAAGCAAGGCTTAATCGTCCCAGAAACAGCTATTATCGATGCCAAGGCTGGCACATCTAGCAGTGGACGGCAACCTCAAACCAACTTATTACTATCTGAAGCAGACAATTCCATCGCAGCTTTCAATATCGGCCGTCACCGTCACACCCCAGAAATTGAGCAAATTTGCAGTGACTTAGCTGGTCACGAACTGATGATCCAATTTACACCGCATCTTGTGCCAATGGTACGCGGGATTTTGGCAACGGTATATGCCAAAATGAGCGATCCCGGTCTAGTGCGAGATGACTTAATCACAATTTTCTCAGCCTTCTACCGCAACTCTCCTTGGGTAAAAGTCTGCGGTAGCGGCATTTACCCTCAAACCAAGTGGGCTAACGGCAGTAATCTTTGTTATATCGGCGTAGAAGTTGACCCGCGCACAGGTCGAGTGATTGTCATGTCGGCAATTGACAATCTAATTAAAGGGCAAGCGGGTCAAGCGATTCAATGTCTAAACCTAATGATGGGCTGGGATGAAACTTTGGGGTTGCCCAAGTTGGGGTTTTATCCATGATGGGGAATTGGGAAGAGGACTTGGGGACAAGGGGAAAGACTTGTTTCAAGTTCTCACCTCTTGTCCCCTTGTCCCCTGCCTCTCCACTCCCCAGTCCCTACTTCGGCCCTAAACCTACAGCACCAGCATAAACGGCGCGATCGCCAAGTTGATCTTCAATTCGCAGCAAGCGATTATATTTTGCTACCCGTTCGCTGCGACAGAGGGAACCTGTTTTGATTTGACCGGCACGGGTTGCTACGGCTAAATCAGCGATCGTTGTGTCTTCGGTTTCACCAGAACGATGGCTAATTACTGAACGGATGCTGTTACGAGTTGCCAAATCAATCGTTTCCAAGGTTTCGGTGAGAGAACCAATTTGATTGAGTTTAATCAAAATGGCGTTAGCAGCTTTTTCCTGAATGCCTCTTTGCAAACGAGTAGCGTTCGTTACAAACAAATCATCCCCTACCAACTGCACCCGCGAACCTAACTTCTGGGTCAGCAATTGCCAACTTTGCCAGTCTTCTTCATGTAAACCATCCTCAATTGACACAATTGGATATTGGTCAACAAGTTGTCCTAAATAATCAATAAACTCAGCTGGGGCGTGAGGTTTACCATCGTAAACATACTGACCATTTTTGTAAAATTCGCTAGCGGCAACATCCAAAGCTAAAGCTACTTGTTCACCTGGCTTGTAACCAGCTTTCTTAATTGCAGCAACCAGCAATTCCAAAGCCACCTGATTAGATTCTAGGTTCGGGGCAAAGCCGCCTTCATCGCCTACACCAGTAAGCAAACCCTTCTCATCTAATACTTGGCTAAGGGTAGCAAATACCTCTGCACCCCAACGCAATGCTTCCCGAAAAGAAGTTGCGCCAATTGGGACAATCATAAACTCTTGAAAGTCCACGTTGTTTGATGCGTGTGCGCCACCGTTAATTACGTTCATCAATGGCACTGGGAGCAAATTCGCTAAAGGGCCACCCAAATAGCGATATAGAGGAATATCTAAAGATTCAGCACCTGCTTTGGCTGCTGCTAGGGAAACCCCCAAAATCGCATTTGCGCCCAAATTGGATTTGTTAGGAGAACCATCGATGGCGATCATCGTGCGGTCTAGGAGTTCTTGGTTGAGGGCATCCAAGCCTAGTAATTTTGGTGCAAGTGCTTCTTTGACGTTTTGTACTGCCTTGAGTACGCCTTTGCCCCCATAACGGCTTTTATCGCCATCACGCAGTTCGTGAGCCTCAAAAGTGCCTGTGGAAGCACCACTAGGAACCTGCGCTAATCCGACAACACCATTGGCTAAATGCACTTCGGCTTCAATTGTTGGTCTACCGCGTGAATCAAGAATTTCACGGGCTGCGATCGCTTCAATGGCAGTGTCTAAAAATTTACTCATCTGTACTTTATCCTTTATTCGAGTGTGTTACGCACCCAGTCCAGTTGCCTAACCCAATCGCTAGCTTATGCTGTTAAGAGACTTTATTGGCTGAGATTAAAGAAGATTTCCATTGTATGGATAGGGAACAAGACCAAAAACGGGTAAGGGAATCAATGAAGGCAGGAGGCAGAAGGAAAATTAATTGCCCTCTCTTTCTTTCAATTAATTCTTTCCCTGATGGCATTTCTACCTGAAGACTGTCAGCTAGGTAAAATGTTTGCAGAGAATAACACTAAATCAATTACACAGAAAAGGTCAATATGCGATTACTACATACAATGCTACGGGTAGGAAATCTGGAAGAGTCGTTGAAATTTTACTGTGACCTTTTGGGTATGAAATTACTACGCCGAAAAGATTATCCAGGGGGAGAATTTACCCTGGCTTTTGTGGGCTATGGTGACGAAAGCGACAACGCAGTAATCGAACTCACTTACAACTGGGGTGTGGAAAAGTACGAATTGGGTAATGCTTACGGTCACATTGCCCTTGGGGTTGATGATATTTACGCTACCTGTGAAGAAATCCGCAATCAGGGCGGTAAAATTGCACGCGAACCAGGGCCAATGAAACATGGTTCGACAGTAATTGCTTTTGTGGAAGATCCAGATGGGTATAAAATTGAACTGATTCAATTAGGCTCTCAAGGATCAGCAGCCAAACAGGAATCACAAGAGCAACTTGTGAGTCAGTAATTCGTATAAGGGATTTCCAAAAAAATAAATTATCGTCAGGGTGGAATTTCACTTAACTTAAGCTGGATTTAGATCCCCGACTTCTTGAAGAAGTCGGGGATCTGAGCAGCAAGTTTTGCTTCAGAGCAAGACGCGCGAGAATTTTCGCTTTTTGCCTCCGCTTTTTAGGCGGGTTAGGGGATATCCTCTGCGTAAATCCTATTAGTGTATCCGTATTCCTAAGAGCGTAGGCGTAGCCGTCTTAGGCATCGCTCCAATAACATCATCTGGCAAAGTCCGTTCATAACAGTGTTTTCGTTTTAAATTAGGAAATAGGTAGTAGATTAAACTATCACCAAATTACCATTCCTAAATTGCCACTGGAGATACACGCGGATATACGCTGAGAATGTTTGGATAATTAGGGATTGGAGACTAGGGAAGAGTTTTTCCAATCCCCAGTTTTCAATCCCACATTACCAATGCCCAATCCCTAAACTAAAAATCAAAATTCCAAAATTATAAAGATGCAACCTACAGATCCAAATAAATTTACTGATAAAGCCTGGGAAGCAATTGTTAAATCTCAGGATATAGTCCGTGCTTATCAACAACAGCAATTAGATGTTGAACATTTAATTATTGCCCTATTAGAAGAACCCACTAGTCTAGCAATACGTATCCTGGCTCGATCTGAGGTCGATCCAATCCGCTTTCAACAGCAACTAGAAGCTTTTATCCAACGTCAGCCCAAAGTTGGTAAAAGCGATCAGCTTTATCTTAGCCGTAGTTTAGATGTTTTACTAGATAAAGCTGAGGAAGCTAGAGTCAGGATGAAAGACTCCTACATTTCTGTAGAACATATACTTTTAGCTTTTGCTGAAGACGATCGCATTGGACGAAAGATCCTCAAAAGCTTTAGTGTGGACGCAGCTAAACTAGAAGCTACTATCAAAGCCGTTCGCGGTAGCCAAAAGGTAACAGATCAAAGCCCAGAATCGCGTTATGAAGCTTTACAAAAATTTGGTAGAGATTTAACAGAACAGGCAAAAGCTGGAAAACTCGACCCAGTAATTGGGCGAGATGACGAAATTCGGCGGGTAATTCAAGTATTGTCTCGTCGGAGTAAGAATAACCCAGTCTTGATTGGTGAACCTGGGGTAGGTAAAACTGCGATCGCCGAAGCTTTAGCACAACGGATGGTAAACGGTGATGTTCCCGAATCTCTGAAAAACCGCCAACTGATATCTTTAGACATCGGTAGTTTAATTGCTGGGGCAAAATTGCGAGGAGAATTTGAAGAACGCCTGAAAGCTGTCCTCAAAGAAGTTATGGACTCTAACGGTCAAATTGTCCTGTTTATCGACGAACTACATACCGTAGTCGGTACAGGTTCGAGCCAACAAGGGGCAATGGATGCCGGAAATCTGCTCAAACCCATGCTGGCGCGGGGAGAACTGCGTTGCATTGGCGCAACTACCC
Source organism: Nostoc sp. (assembly GCF_036917775.1). Classification (GTDB taxonomy): domain Bacteria; phylum Cyanobacteriota; class Cyanobacteriia; order Cyanobacteriales; family Nostocaceae; genus Nostoc. Next base: position 43,773 of record NZ_JBALEQ010000136.1, on the reverse strand, counting down.
TCGACGAGTTCCGCAAACACATTGAGAAAGACGCTGCGTTAGAACGCCGCTTTCAGCAAGTATTTGTCGATCAGCCAAGTGTGGAAAATACTATTTCCATTCTGCGGGGGTTGAAAGAACGCTATGAAGTGCATCACAATGTCAAAATTTCTGATTCGGCTTTGGTAGCAGCAGCAACATTGTCAGCGCGTTATATTAGCGATCGCTTTTTACCAGATAAAGCCATCGATTTGGTGGATGAAGCAGCAGCACAGTTGAAAATGGAGATTACCTCCAAACCAGCAGAATTGGAAACTATCGATCGCCGCCTCATGCAGTTAGAAATGGAAAAGCTGTCATTAGCTGGCGAAGAAAAGGGTACTCCCCAAACAAAAGAGCGTTTAGAGCGCATTGAGCAAGAAATCGCCAATTTAACTGAAAAACAGCAAGTATTTAATGAGCAATGGCAAGGTGAAAAGCAGATATTGGAGGCGATAAGCGCCTTAAAGAAAGAAGAAGATGCGCTGCGAGTACAAATTGAACAGGCGGAACGCGCTTATGACCTAAATAAAGCTGCCCAACTGAAGTATGGTAAATTGGAAGGAGTACAGCACGAGCGCGAAGCCAAAGAAGCGAGCCTGTTAGAAATTCAAAACCAAGGTTCCACGTTGCTGCGAGAACAAGTTACTGAAGCCGATATTGCCGAAATCGTCGCTAAATGGACAGGAATTCCCGTCAATCGCTTATTGGAATCGGAACGCCAAAAACTACTGCAATTAGAAAGTCATTTACATCAACGAGTGATTGGGCAAGAAGAGGCTGTAGAAGCAGTAGCAGCAGCCATTCGCCGCGCCCGTGCGGGGATGAAAGACCCCTCGCGTCCCATTGGTTCATTTTTATTCATGGGCCCCACAGGAGTAGGCAAAACCGAACTCGCCCGCGCTTTAGCTCAGTTTCTCTTTGATTCTGATGATGCTTTGGTGCGCTTGGATATGTCTGAGTATATGGAAAAACACTCAGTTTCTCGGTTAGTGGGAGCGCCTCCAGGATACGTAGGCTATGAAGAAGGCGGTCAGCTTTCCGAGGCGGTTCGCCGCCGTCCTTACTCAGTGGTGCTGTTGGATGAAGTGGAAAAGGCGCACCCCGATGTGTTTAATATTTTATTGCAGGTTTTAGATGATGGGAGAATTACTGACTCTCAGGGGAGAACGGTAGATTTTCGTAACAGCGTTATTGTGATGACCAGTAACATAGGTAGCGAACATATTTTGGATGTATCTGGTGATTCGCAGTATGAAACGATGCGGAAGCGGGTAATGGAAGGTTTGCGATCGCATTTCCGCCCTGAATTTCTCAACCGCGTCGATGATATTATTCTCTTCCATACCCTAAATCGCACCGAAATGCGGCAAATCATCCGTATTCAACTCAAGCGGGTAGAAAATCTCCTGCGCGAGCAAAAAATCTTCTTTGAGATATCCCAAGCGGCTTGCGATCACCTTGTCGAATCAGGCTATGACCCTGTTTATGGTGCGCGTCCACTCAAACGCGCAATTCAGCGAGAAGTAGAAAACCCCCTCGCCACCAAGTTATTGGAGAATACTTTTATCTCTGGAGACACGATTATCATTGACAAAAATGAGAACGGTCTGTCTTTTAGTAAAAAGGTGCTGGTGAAGGTGTCAGTACCACAGATTGCTACATAGTCAGAGAAGGCGATCGCTACATGAATTTATATTCAGTAATTTGTGTGCGATCGCTTTTAATTTAAGCTGCTTAAAATTGAGGCTTAATATACAAATCCCATACTTCTTTTATCGGCTTGGACAATTATCATAAAGTCCTTCATCTTCTGGTGCGTAGCCGTTAAAAAAAGCGTCATGGCTGCGGGTGCTTGCGGATTCTTCCGCTTTTTGTTGGATGGTGATTATCCAGCGTCCTGTAGTTATACTTTCTAGTATTGATTCTGGGATATTCAATCTCTCCCCTGTTTTTAGTTCAATTTCATAAGTCAGAGTAGTCAATTCATTTTCCATAACTACTAGTTATAATTTTCATAATGACAATTTAGGAACGAGCGCGTTTAATTTCAGTTAGTATTTTTAATGGAATTGTGAAGGTGATCGCTACATTAAGATTAGCTAAAATCATCTGAACCATAAACTTTAATACTAAGGTCAATCCATCAGTGCCTAAATATAATTATTCTCAAGAAAGTTGTCGTAATTTGAACTAACTTTTGCAATCCCAATTTTTGCAGTAAATTAGTGAGAATTTGTTTACCCTGAGTATTAAATATATCTTTCACAAAATATGGATTGATTTCAATAGCCTTGTTAATACTTTTATTTCCTTCTTTCCAGCGACCTAGTTTAATTAATGCAGCCCCCTTATAATACCAAGCATAGTGACAATCAGGTTTAATTTTTAGTGCTTGGTCGTAAGATGTGATCGCTTCTTCATAGCGTTGTAGCTTTAATAGTAAACTACCCAATTCATTCCATCCACTTTGGCATTTCGGGTCAAATTTTTGAGCTTTTTTGTAGCTAGCTAACGCCTCTTCATAACGTTCTTGCTTGTACAATAGATTGCCACGATTATGCCACCCCTGATGATAATCAGGTTTAAATTCCAGTGCTTGGTCACAGGATGCGATCGCTTCTTCATAACGTCCTAAATTAAATAGGGCATTACCTTTACGGTTCCAAGCTTCGTAGTCATCAGATTTAATTTTCAGTGCTTGGTCATAGGATGCGATCGCTTCTTCATTACGTCCTAATTTGCATAGCACATTACCCTTGTTATACCAAGCATGAGGATGGTTGGAATTAAGGGCAATGGCTTGGTCATAACAGATTATTGCTTGTTCAGATTGACCTAGTTTATTTAAAACATTTCCTTGCCAGTTCAAGGTTGAGTCGTCATTTGGTTTAATTTCTATCGCTTTTTCCCAGCTAGCAAGAGCTTCTTTCCATTTACCTAAGTCCTTAAGTGCGATACCTCGGTGAAACCAAGCTTCGTGATAATCTGGTTTAATTTCTATCGCTTTGTCGTAAGATGCTATTTCTTCCTCGTAGCGTTCTAAACTACCCAGTCCAACACCTCGCCTATCCCAAGCTTGATGGTTATCTAGTTGAAATTTTAGTGCTTGGTCATAGAATGTGATCGCTGCTTCATATTCTTTAGCAGTGGTTAGTAAATCTCCTAGCTCAAGTAGTAAACTTGCTTTACGAATCTCAGGCTGATGTTTTTCTGCCAATAAGTCTTGAATTTCGAGAACTTTATCAATTTTCTGTTCAGGACTGAGCTTCAAATATTCCTTGTAGTCCGCTTCTAACAGCAGACGATTTGATTCCTGTTCTACTACTTCTGGTGTTGTCGGTAATTCAAACACCCCAGAACGCCAATCAAAAAAATCTGGGGCGCGGTGAATAAAATAGTTTATCGAAAATGAACGCAAAAGAAAAACAAAACTAATGGTAAAGTCATCTCTAAAGCGTTCTCGCTGTTGGTTTAAATGATTTAAAATATGTGGAACACTGGTCAAATTGCTAAATTGACCTTCAGTAATTTCGCCAAAACTTCTTTTTTCATACTTGTATAAAGAATAGTCTAGACCTTTAATTAATAAAATATCAATTTGCTTGTCTTTAACAAACTCTGCTACTGGTTGATATAAATTATCAATCGCCTCAACCAAACGCAAAACTGCAATCTTCTTCTGCGGAATTTCCTGGGGAAGTTTGACAATAAAATTATCTGCTTCCACAGGTGTACATTGAACAAAAAACAAACCAAATCCTAATTTACGCCTCAGTGCGCGAAGCAAGTCTTGATAAGCTTCTTCTGGTTCTGGGGGTAAATCATCATCCCAATCGCTTAAATTTGGGTTCATGAAAGTTTCGCTACAGCTTCTTTAAACTCTGGAATTCCTTGAATCAATGGATGAATATCATACCAACGCTGCATTTCTCCATCATCATCCATATAGCGGTATTCTAAAAGACAACGGTTATACATCAAACTGCGATACAAATCATCATTAATAATGCGCTTAGAACAAGACACTTCCGCTAACAAACACCATTGATGATTTTCCACAGCGCGGCGATAAGTATCTCTGGCTTGAGTGATTGCTCGTCGCACCGCCTTTTCTGAAACAGGTAACTCTTCAGTGCGTCCAATCGCATCTTGAGTTAACAATAGCAAATTTCTCACATGACCTCCACTCATCAAACAAAGTCTGTTTAAGGTTTGGGGACTGTCAAAAATTTCCGTTTCTAGTGATAGTTCTGGTGCAATTTGCCGGACTCGCTTGTTAATTAATTCTTTAACCTTCTTGAGTCCTGGCTGATAAATGTCTCCCTCGAAAGTTTGTACCATAATCATCGGCAAAATTTGGGGGTCGCCGTAGATATCTCTAAGGTCTGTTGCCCTTGTAGAATAGACCATTGAAATAGGAACAGTATAAATCAAATGGCAATCTAAAGCTTGGAGTTGTTCGCTACGATCTAAAAAAACTTCCTCATAGTTGGTGCGTTCTCCGTCTTTGACTAACACCATTCGGTCTAAGTTATCGACAATTACCGCCAGTTTATTGTAGCCATTAGGTAAGTGCTGTTTTGCATCCACCAGAAACTCATTTAACACTTCAATTAAAGTGACGGTGTGAGGATCAATTTTTTGGCGAATTTTCTGGCGTAATTCAGGAACAGCTCTTAAATTTGCGGTCAATTTGGCGAATTGGGCAAGCTGCACTTCCACTGCCATACTCTCAAACTCTTTGGGAGTCAGCGCCAAATCTTTTAAATCTTCCCAACGACCTTTCAACCAGTCGAGTATAGGACGAGGACTAGCAATTTCTTTTAAATCTTTGAGCAAACGGCGGGTACAGGCGAGGAGAATATCTGTATATTGGGCATCTTCAGAATCGATATCTTCTTCATCAGCCGCAAAATACACAACATAAAATTCCCGATTTTCTAAATATTTTTTTAACCTAAGTAATTCTGTAGACTTCCCCGCACCCCGATGGCCAGAATACAATTGACAAGTATTTGTATCTGCCAATCGCATCCGATTTCCCAACTCTTGCTCAATATCCGCATCTCCGCGCACATCCTGACAATCTACATATTTTGGATCGCCTGCGGGTAAGGGTTCAAAGGGGTTAAAGGCATTGTAGAGTTTTGCGAGTAAGTCAGAACTATTAACCATAGGTAAAAAATATAGCAATCATGCTCATAATAATGGAGATTAAGCAGAGACGCGATTAATCGCGTCTGTACTAGGAAGTAGGGAAATCCGAATCATAAATGGGGGCAAACAATGCTTAAAAAAGGTGCGATCGCCTAAGCTATGCTTTTAAAATCCTAATTGGTATCATGTCCTTCTGTATTCTCCGGGTTTATCCTGGAAAGCAGAGGGCTAGGCTGTATAAGCCACTATCATCATTTCAGATACTAACATCGAAAAATTACCAATTATGCTAGAACAAGGCACTATCAGTATTCATACTGATAATATTTTCCCCATCATTAAGAAGTCTCTTTACTCAGATCACCAAATTTTCTTGCGGGAACTCGTATCCAACGCTGTAGACGCTATTCAAAAGCTGAAAATGGTATCCCGCGCCGGCGATTACGCTGGAGATATCGGCGAACCGGAAATTGAAATCGCCATTGACAAAGATAACAAAACCCTATCCATTTCCGATAACGGTATCGGGATGACCGCAGATGAAGTTAAGAAATATATCAATCAGGTTGCCTTCTCTAGCGCTGAAGAATTTATTCATAAGTATGAAGGCAAATCAGATCAACCCATAATTGGGCACTTCGGTCTTGGTTTCTACTCTTCTTTCATGGTGGCGCAAAAGGTAGAAATTGATACCCTATCCTATCAAGAAGGAGCGCAGGCGGTTCACTGGACTTGCGATGGTTCTCCAGCTTTCACCCTAGAAGATTCGTCCCGCACAACTCGCGGTACTACTATTACCCTCAGCCTGGAAGGAGAAGAGGAGGAATTTCTAGAGTCTGCACGGATTAAGAATCTTGTCAAGACTTACTGCGATTTCTTGCCAGTACCAATAAAACTTGACGGTGAGGTAGTAAATAAGCAAAAAGCACCGTGGCGAGAGTCTCCGAGTAATCTGAGTCAAGAAGAGTATTTAGAATTTTATCGCTATCTGTATCCTTTTCAGGAAGAACCTCTGTTGTGGGTGCATTTAAATACAGACTATCCCTTTATCATCAACGGGATTCTGTATTTCCCCAAAATGAGGCCCGATGTAGATGTTACCAAAGGGCAGATTAAGCTATTTTGCAATCAAGTTTTTGTCAGTGACAACTGCGAAGAAATTATCCCGCAATTTTTGATGCCGATGCGGGGTGTGATTGATAGCACCGATATTCCCCTGAACGTATCACGTAGTGCCTTGCAAGGCGATCGCACCGTGAAGCGAATTGGTGACTACATTGCCAAAAAAGTAGGCGATCGCCTCAAAGAACTTTTCCGCGATAATCGTGAACAATACATCAGTGCTTGGAAAGACCTCGGAACCTTTGTAAAATTCGGCGTTCTCAACGACGATAAATTCAAAAAGCAAATCGAAGATATCATCGTCTTCCGCACCACCGCCAAGCTGACAGAAAAAGTTGCTGCTGAAACTCCAGTGGTTGAAGTCCAGTCTTCAGACGGCGATGCTTGGCAAGATGTGACTCCTTCACCCAGTGCTGATAAATCAACACCCACCGCTCCTTACACCACACTGAAAGAGTATCTAGAACGCAACAAAGAACGCAACGAAAACCGAGTCTTCTACAGCACCGATGAAACAACCCAAGCTACATACATAGAACTTCACAAAAATCAAGGTTTGGAAGTCCTGTTTATGGACTCCTTCATTGACACCCACTTTATCAACTTCCTAGAGCGGGAATATCAGGATGTCAAGTTTACGCGGGTAGACTCAGATTTAGATAATACTCTGCTGGAACAAGATAAAGATAAGGAAATTGTCGATCCTAAGACGAACAAAACCCGCAGTGAGACGATTAAAGAGTTATTTGAGAAATCGCTCAACAAACCTAAACTCAATATCCGTACCGAAGCGTTGAAATCAGATGATCCTCAAGGTACACCACCTGCGATCGTTCTTTTACCAGAGATTCTTCGCCGCCTGCGAGAAATGAACGCCATGATGCAGCAGGGAACAGCAGAGTTTCCCGAAGATCACATTTTGCTGGTGAATACTGCTCACCCGCTAATTCAAAATCTGGCAAATCTGAACCAAGGAAGTATTATCCAAGGTGACGGTCAATCGTCTACAGATCAGTTAGTGAACTTGATTTGCCAACACGTCTACGATTTAGCGCTGATGTCTCAGAAAGGATTTGACGCTGAAGGAATGAAATCTTTCGTCGAGCGATCGAATGAGGTACTCACCAAGCTGACGGAACAAGCTAGTAAGTAGTGCTGAGTTGGACATTGGGCATTGGGTATGGGAAAGAGGACTTGGGGACAAGGGGAAAAACTTATTGTTCTAACTTATGTCACCTTGTCCCCTTGTCCCCTTGTCCCCTTGTCTCCTTGTCTCCCCTGCTCCCCACTTCTGTTGTCTAAGACATAGAATGGAAAGGCTGTATTAAAATAACAATCTGGAGATACTTGCTATGTCTCGTCGCTGTGAACTAACTGGTAAGAAGGCAAATAATGCCTTTGCTGTTTCCCACTCCCACCGTCGCACAAAACGCCTTCAGCACGCCAATCTGCAAAGCAAGCGTGTTTGGTGGGCAGGCGGAAATCGCTGGGTAAAATTAAAGCTTTCCACCAAAGCAATTAAAACCCTAGAAGTTAAAGGGTTAGAAGCAATGGCGAAAGAAGCCGGTATTAACCTCAATCATTACTAAACTAAGTAATCTGGATTTGATAACCTGAGACTATGTACGGGAGACAGGATAAGCGGCTTTGCCGCTATTCATCCTGGTTCCCTACCAAAATAGAACTGAAATTAGACGGCTCATTACCCAAAATTAATTCTTAATTACGAATTACGTTAGCGTAGCGGGGCGTAGCCCATTACGAATTATCCCTGTTCTATCTGTTTTTGTACCCAAAGACGAAAAGCTTTGAATGTTGCATTTCTGCCTTCGGTTATAGTTAGCTCAAGATATTGATTAATCACTTCACCTAGTTTAAATTGAGGAAAATTTAGGCTTTGCTGAGATTCTACATAATGTCCATTTTGTAAAACATTAATTTGGAGCTTTCTTTTATTAAAACGCCAAAGCTCAGGTACTTTTAAAGCTTCATAAATATTAGGATGAGTGCGAGAAGTAATATCAACTTCTATAGCTAAATCTGGAGGGGGGTCTACTGTTAAATCTAGACGCTTCTTTCCACGAATCTTAGATTCATTTTTTATATAGAAACACTGGTCAGGTTCTATACCCTGAGCCATTACTTGGTTTTTGAAAGTTGTAGAACCAAGACTGATGAACTCAGTATTTAGCTCTTCCAGAAGCGCTTTGACTAAATCGCCAATAATTTCTTTATCATATTCATGTTCTGGCAGTGGTGCCATAATCTCCAGTATTCCCCTGTCATAAGCAATTCGTGCTACACGGTGTTCCCCTAAGTCCTCTAAAATTGTTTCCAATTCCTGCCAGGTTACATCTCGCAGTAACACTCTTTGTCCTGGTGGAACATGAATGCGCTTTAATTCCAACAACATCATCTCCACTCCCAGTAGCTTATATCTAAATTTAGTTTACTCTACTAATTCATTGCGACAATTTTTGCTTGTATCGAATTGTCGAATGCTTACACACAGCAGCTTGTTGTCGAATATCACTCCTCATAGAAGTGTCAGCAGAGGAGCATAGTTTAAAGAAAAAACCTCTGGGGACTCCAGAGGTTTTAGTTCCTGATTTAGTTTCTACTGGTTACTACAATTTGTCCTCAGTCATTTCCAGATAGAGAAAGAAATTATTTAATTTGAAAGGACTTAAGGGTAAGCATACTTTCTAGAAGTGTCTAAATATACTAAATAAGAGTCTCAAGCTGTTCTGGAGAGTGGAGATTTGCGATTAGGAAAGACTCAATCCCTATTACCCCTTATCCCCAGAGGGGACACCACCTTCCCCAATTCTCAGCATTGAGCCAAAACAAAAGCAAAGGAAACAACGGCCACTTTCCTAGCCCAAAGGTAAAAGTTGGGCATTGGTTGGGACGCTTGATTAAAAGGTATCCGTTCTTTGAACAACAAAGCGCCTCTGACTGTGGGGCATCTTGCCTGGTGATGATTAGTCGAAAGTTTTTAATGCTTCAGCTAAAGAAAACAGTTATTTGATTCAATCTCTCACCAAAACAGTGCTGAGTGCTGAGTAACGTTAGTGCTAAAGATGTTTTAATACAGGCTTAATATCATCATCATTTGTGGTGGCTTTAGCACTTTTCTGGTTGCAGCCAATCTCTTACGCAACGCAACCATGCCACTGTTCTAAGATAGGATTGCTATCAGTATTGATGTTAGGGGAAAGGTGACAGGTGATAGAGAATAATCTGTACCCAATCCCCTTAAATATCAGTGTTTAATTTCCAAATTAAGTATGTAGCATCCTAACTGGACTTTTTCTGCCCACAATTCGTATTCCAGACGCAAATGCTCTGGTAAAGGATGTCCGTTGAGAGTTAGGCTACTAGTAAAATTTCGTAACCGAATAGGGTCGTTAGGTTGCAACGACTCAGTTGGCAACCAATAGCGACTAATACCATAAACGCCCTGTTCCCAAAAGTGACGGTAACTCACTTGAGCGTTACCTTGCATAGTCATAATGACTCGATAAGGGGAAATCTCCAGCCACAAAATTCTAGGACTGTTAGGAGCGTAAGCTTTGCTCTTACTTTGGGGAAGCGTATCCTCTGGACTTACGACACTCTCGACTTCGCAGCTTATTAGAGGCGGTGCAGTTAGCAGCAAATGGAATCTATCAGTATCTTTTTGATACAATGTCGCAGCAGTTTCGACAACAGACCAGATTGGTAGGTCAGTGGAAACAAGTGATAAGCACACGGGTTTGCGGTGATGAGTCAGCATGGGAGCGATAAGGGCTAAAAGCTATTGAACAAAGTGAAATGAACACTCTAGCTGTCTAATAAATCAGGATAAGGAACTAAATAGTAAAACAGGCTTAATATTAATGAATCCGCTAATTTGTTATTAAGCTACATAAATCCGCATATAAACGGGTGTAATGTCAGCTTAGACAGCAAATGCGGTACTTTTATCTAAAGACAGCTAATTCGTAAGCAAAGCTTGTAAATATTCTAAGGCTATAGCCTTAAAAGAGTGAGAGTCGTTTTGGATGCTAAGAAACCTTCTTGAGGGAGACTTCCCGTAGCTTGAAGTAAGTTTCATACAGCAAAAGGTGATAGGATACTGGCAATAAGTCACCAGCAGTAAAAAACAAAGTCGCTGCTGAACTTTCGATGTATTCAAAAGCCAGTGTATCCTAATATCGGCTTCTGTTATAACCCAGAGACCGGACTTCAAAATGAATTATATATTTATTTTACAAAAACACCTTAAATATTTACTGAAAATATTTGGGTATAAATACTTAATTTAGCCTGGATTTGAGGTCAACTAACAACATTGTAGCCATAGCTAACTACTCGAAATTTATCTCGAATTTATGAGAAAAAATATTATTTAGTGAAAGTTAATATTCCTATACTTAAAGGTATTAATTTATCTATCAAAGACGGAGATGTAGCTATTATGGGTATTTAATTTCTTACATCGCTCAACGGCAATAGAATATATTATGTTGCCGATAGTTTATAATAATAGTCCTAAGCAAGAATGCCGCGATCGCACAGAAAAAGTACTGATAAGGCTGAGATCACCGCAACAGAACAAATCTTTAAACTACCCAAATCAACTTTCTGAAGGTCAATAAGCCTACTTTTAAGTTATAAAAGACGAGCTGACAGGTGCATTAGATAGCAAAATATCCCAAGAAGTGATGAATTTGCTATCAGAATTGAATGAGCAGTGAATGACTATTGTAATAGTATTACGAACAAAATATTGCAGATCAAACAAAACAAATTATTTATGTCCAGGATGGTTTAATTGTCTCTTGATTACCCAGATATAAAATAACTAATCTAGATTTTTTTGCAATTATTTTCTCTGTTCAACAGTCTTCTTACTTACTCATTGCTGTTAAGAATTTTTGGAACTTTGAAAAATTCGCCTTCTTGTTCAGGCGCACTGTTAAGAATACTTTCACGATTAGCATAGGGTTGCAATTCATCCTCTCGTGTGATATTGCTAACATCAATCGCCCGTGTTGTTGGGGGCACATTACTGACATCTAGCTCATCTAACTGTTGAATATAATCCAGAATACTTCCCAATTGGCTAGTAAATTGTTCCTCTTCTTCTGGAGTCAACTCTAAACGAGCCAGATTAGCGACTTTATGAACTTGTTCTTGGTCAATCATAAATTGTTATTTGTCATTGGTCATTGGTCATTGGTCATTTGTCATTTGTCATTTGTCATTGGTCATTAGTCCTTAGCAAGTGACAAAGAACTAATGACTAATGACTAAAAGAATACGTCAATCTGCGATCGCCCGGTGGTTTTCAACCAGTTTTGGGCTTCGATGTAGTTATTGGGAGCCATGCGAATAGCTCGAATCCAATAGTCTGCGGCTTGGTCAAAAAGTGCTTCGCCAGCCTCGTTATCTCCAGCTTCTTTTTCCTTTTCGCCTTGGTAGTGATAAATCACGGCGATATTGTTTAAGGCTTGCGGCATCCGTGGGTTTAACTCAATTGCCTGGTGATACAGTTCTAAAGCTTTGTTGTGGTCGCCGTTGCTAGCATAGATTAGCCCCATGTTGTAGAGAATATAACCGCGATCGTTGGTATCTTCCTCTAGTGTTAAAGCTTCTTCATAGTACTCCAATGCTTCAGCATATTCCCCTTCTGCTTGGGCCGACATGCCATCTCGATAATAAACAAACGCTTCTTTAGCTTTTTTGTTAGTCGGCAGGATCTTCAAGATGATATCTGCCATCACTGTAAAAGATTTGTCAACAAAATTATCGTTTTTTTGTGTTCTTGGCATATTTGTCTCTGGGTATTACTAGGTATGGGGCATTGGGTATGGGCATTGGGCATTAAGAAGAGACAAGGAAGAGGGGGGAGACTTGTTTGTTCAATAATTCCCCCTTGTCCCCCTGCTCCCTGCTCCCTGCTCCTTCATCTCCCTCATCTCCCAATCCCTTGGCACGCTCAATAGTTAATTTAACTGATTTATGGGGGCGTTCTCCTCACTGAATGGGATGATGCACTCTGGGCTGTTATGCCGAGAGTTGTTTACCAAGGTGCTAACGGGATACGCAATCATTGCTGGCGCTGGATAAGGACGCAATACTTGCTGTAGGGTTTGCGGCGTTTGGACTTGAGAATCTAGCCATAAATCGTAATCTTTTGGCTCTAGAATCACTGGCATCCGGTCGTGGATAGGTTGAAGTAATTCGTTTGCTGCTGTTGTCAAAATTGTACAAGAGATTATTTCTTCGTTCGCAGGCAATCGCCATTTCTCCCATAAACCGGCAAAGCCGAAAGGTTGCCCATCTTCAAGACGAAAATAAAACGGCTGCTTTTTACTTTTACCTTGTTGACGTTGCCACTCATAAAAGCCATCGGCTAACACTAAACAGCGACGATGTTTAAAAGCCGAACGAAAAGACGGTTTTTCGGCAACAGTTTCTGCCCTAGCATTAATCAGCTTTGCTCCTATTCCTGCATCTTTTGCCCATGAGGGAATTAATCCCCAATGCAACTGCTGAAATTCACGCTTTTTGCTTTCGGGGTTTTGTAATACAGTTGCTACCATTTGGGTAGGTGCGATATTAAAATCGGCTGCTAAATCTAGAACTGGTTCGACATGGAAAACTTGGGCTAAAGTTTCTGCTGACTGGTTTAGAGTAAATCTTCCACACATACTTTTATTCCCAACCACTAACTAAATTAAATATTTCAATGTAGAAATCAATAATATGTTTTTTATTTTTTCAGATAATTTTATTTATTACTCAAAAGCTAAATTTTAAGATAAATTATCCGGTTTTGGGAAAATATTTTGGTAAAATATTGTATTTTAAACCTCCACTTATCAACATATTGATAACTGCATTTTAGCATGGAACTACTGCGTTTGTACGATTTTTTACCTTCCGGTAATGGTTATAAGATACGTCTTTTATTCACACAACTAGGTATGCCTTTTGAAAGGGTAGAGCTTAATATTTTGAAAGGTGAGACTCGAACACCAGAATTTTTAAGTAGAAATCCTAACGGAAAGATACCTATTCTAGAAATTCAGCCAGGGCAATACTTAGCAGAATCAAATGCCATATTGGTATATCTGAGTGAAGGGACAGAATTTTTGCCTTATGACCGCTTTTTACGAGCGCAAGTGCTGCAATGGTTATTTTTTGAACAATATAGCCATGAACCTTTCATTGCTACATCAAGATTTTGGATTTCTATTTTAGGTAAAACTGAAGAATATAGTGAAGCTATCAAGGAAAAACGCGAACCAGGTTATGCAGCACTTAGCTTGATGGAAAAACATTTAACCTCCAACACTTTTTTTGTAGGAGAGCGTTACACCATTGCTGATATTGCCTTGTTTGCTTACACTCATGTAGCTGACGAAGGTGGGTTCGATTTAACACCATTTTCTGCTATTCAAGCTTGGATAGAAAGAGTCAAAGCTCAACCAAGATATATCAGCATTAAAGAAGTATAAAAAGTTGATTTTACAAAATCGTATCTCTCATTTATTGCTTCTCTTAGGGGTTATCTTGGCAAATAAGTAAAGTTTTTCAAGAAGACATTACTCACTGTCAACTAGGTATCTGTATCAATTCCTATTATCTTTTGCCGAGAGGATAAACCCGACTTGATTGTGATATCAGATTTGGCTACATCAAATTTTTTTGCTAGGAGTTTAATTAACTCTTCATTAGCCTTACCATCAACTGGAGGCGATTTTAAATATACAGTCAGACTACCATCAGGTTGTTCTTCAATTTTTTGCTGTTTTGAATTAGGTTTAACTTTGACTTTTTTTTGCATAATCCATTTTATATAATTGTCGCAGCCATAACCAACCTACAATACAACCCAATGCGTAATGAGGAAAATCCCACCATACAAAAGTAGTACCAAGTAATAATTTACCTATCAAGGTGGCACGAATTTCATTTAATAGTGGCGGATGCCAAAGTTGCAAGAATTCTAGTATACAGGTGATGAGAAAAACCCATATAGGAATTTGGATTATGGCCGCCCGACTTCTAAACAACCAAAAAGCAAATAGACACCAAAATATTTCATAAAGTATATCTCCTCCGTAGTCATTAAACCACTCATGACCAGGCCCACTGTAAAACTTAGACAAAAGACCCATCGGTACAACGATGAGCATAGAAATAATAATAAATATTGTTTGATTACGATATCTGAGCATTTTATGAAGGCTAAATACTAAGGAAAATTTTAGCCTCTACACTGCTCTTTCTTAAGAATTCCTAATTTTGTATTTTATTAATAATATTTACGCAAAACTACAGGTTGTAAAGGCAATTCATGAATTGCCCCTACCTGAAAATCTTTTTTTCGGCTATTGTTTGCGTAAGCCTTGTTATGGATATCTTCTGCTACCAGCACCCACTACGCCGATTTTGTGGCGATAGGAGAGTTCAGCACCGAACCAGCCGGAAGCGCTGGTGAGTGTACCAACAACGAGTGAGATTAACAGTCCCCAGGGTACGATTCGGGATTCAGCGTCGCCCCAACGTAGAAGGAAGTTGACGAGTGATAAAACTAGGATCGCAACGTTAAGTATCAAATGCACCCAACCGGCGGTGCGCTTGCGAACTCGTTCAATTTTCATAAAATCGCTTAGACCGATCGCAGCTGCAAGTAAACCTCCAGCTAATCCGAGTCCGATTAACCATAGCGAAGCCCTAGCCCAAAAGAAATCACCAGTTAACCAGTAGCCGATGTCACTTCCTAAAGCGGCAGCTAAAAAGGCGATGGGGAAGATCACACTCAGAGGATGTAGGGGATGTCCTGCGATCGCAACTGTGCTAGGTACGCCAGTATCAAGGTACTCACTGTCGTTACTTTCAATAACTGGTGGAATATTTGGGAAAGGTGTTGAACTTGTTTGCGTTGTGTCTGTACTTTCCATTATTTAATATCCTCAATTAATTAGTTTAAGCAGCAGGGATTTGTTCAATATAAGCTTCAGCTTGTAGGGTTAGCTTGCCTACTTCTGCTTTTAGTTGCCTAACTTGTAGATTTATTCCCTCTAAATCAAAATTACTCAAATTCAAAATCTCACTAGTTTCATCTATCAAAGCTTTTGTCAATTCTGGCGATATTTCTTCACTTTCGCCATACTCAACATTTTCTAGAGAAACTGTTTTTCCATTAGGGCTGATCTGAGGGATTGCAGAAAAAGCAACTTGGTGGTTTTCACCTGTTTCTACTAATTTTATACTGGCATTTAGTGCTATTTTTCCATCGCCAGGTAGTCGAAACTCTACATTTTGTGGTTCAATAGTCGTCAATTGCCCGTTAACATGGATTTTTTGACTTTGTAGCTGCGATCGCACATATTCTGAGTTAAAAGCGCGATTGATATCAGCTTCGGTTAACACAACCTGGGCATTAGCTTCAGTAGGTTGGGTAAGTTCGATTTTGCCAAAAGCCACACTCAGAGGGTTTATGGAAACGTCAGTCATTTGCATTTTTAATTCCTCCATACGGAGGTCTTTTTGCATAACTAAACCTTCGCCTTCAACCCTGACTGAATCTACCTGTCCCTGAACTAGTTTCAACGGGTCTGTTTTTATATTGACATCTAAGTTTTCGGCTTCATCTAATTGGCTAGATAAGCCTATCTCTGCGGCTTTATTTAGCGCCTGCTCTCCTAATCCAGAACTTTCTGGCATTATTAAATTAACTCCTATAAATAGCTAAATAGCATACCCTTGAATTAATTTAATAAATTAACAGCATATTCTTATCTATCTGGCGAGGTAATATAGATTTAAATATTATCTATCTAAAAGTAGAATAACTACATAATTTATAGTATTTTTAAACAATTTTAAATTTGAAAAATATTCATATTTAATTGGTCTAAGGTTTCCTCGTGTTTCTCATATTTTATTAAAATAGTGGTGAAAATAAGTACAAAATTTTCACCAATTAATATCGCTTTAGCTGGATATTGATTAATTAAAATATTTTGATAGCAAGCTAAGGTTTGCTGATTTTTACAATCAACCATCCTACTATTTAAATACCATTATTAATATCTTCTCCCATCTTGGCTTTGAATTTTGCCGAATTGTCATTTTCAGAAATAATTTCAATTATAAAATTAAGTGCTAAGTTAATAAATTTATCTTCTTGCTGATACAAACTATTCTGGAAAGCGTCATTTAGCAAAAAAAGCAGCGTCAAGCGAAGCAATCTGATTTGTCATAGCAAGCTTGATAGATATTCCCATTTTTAGGCTGAGATTCTCTCCTTTTTCCCTCTCCTGCTCTGCGTTCTCTGTGTCTCTGCGGTTTATTATAAAAAGAAGTCGATAAAAGATTCATAGGAACTAGACAAATAGCTTTTTTCCAGAGACGATATAGTGATATATCTCACAAACAACTTTTAGCTCTTACATTCTCTCTCTAGATAAAAAATCTTTCTCTCGGTAGATAGGTGTACTGACTTTATTATGGCTGCTATGTTACCAATATGACGATAGTAAGACAAAACGCCCTAAATACAACCGTAAATCCTTCAGTAAACACTCCAGAAACATTGGCAGAAAAGGTTATTGAAGCAGAGCGGATGCACGACGTTCTCCTTTTGCTGCAAAACTTAATTAATAGTGAAGAAGCCACTGTCAAACTAATTCTGGATTGTCTATATGATGTTGGTTCAGTCAATCTAATCAACCAAAAGCTTCGTATGAAGCCTTTAAACAGGGTAATGAAATTAATTGCCCGAATGTCCAAACCAGTTTTTAGAACTTTGGCTTTCAATTGGTTTAAGAAAAACTGTCCGCAACTGATTACTAATTGGCTACACACCCAGGTAACTTTTAAAAGTACTCAAAACATACCTCAAGAAGTAGCTGTTGAAGTTGCAGAACTTCAACCATATCCCTTACCACCGACAGAAAATCTTAGCCAAGAAATTAAAAATCTGCGTTCTCAGGTTAGATGGCTAGCTGGGATTTCAATAATAGCGATCGCTGTTTTAGCAGCGACAGCAATTAAGTTAAACTGAAACCCATAATTAGCACCGTTATCAAATTTAATATATCCAGCAAGCTATTTTAGGCGTAAGATACACTTGAGTTCTAAAAACTCTAGCAGCCTAGAATGTGAATAATTTTTGATCCATAAGGCGTTTTGGAAAACAGTTGTTTGATTAACTCCAAGCATCTTAACTCTTTGTATTGCCAGCATATTTAAATAGTTGGTTCAGCATATATGCTAATTCGTACTATGACTTTGCCCAAACCTACCTTGGAGGATATCGAAATACATCTTCTCTTGGAAGGGGTATATCAGTATTACGGCTATGACTTCCGCGATTATGCTCTTTCCTCACTCAAGCGTCGCATTCAGAGCTTTATGCAATTAGAGGGGCTAGCTAATATTTCTGCTTTGCAAGAGCGTTTACTCCACAACCGTGCTTATTTAGAAAGATTTTTGCTTACTTTGACGGTGAATGTAACATCAATGTTTCGAGATCCGAGCTTTTATAATACCTTCAGAAATCAAGTTGTCCCTTTCTTGCAAACCTATCCGTTTATTCGCATCTGGCACGCTGGATGTTCTACGGGTGAAGAAGTCTACTCAATGGCAATTCTACTACAAGAAGAAGGACTTTATCACCGTTGCCGGATATATGCAACTGATACTAATGAAAAGGTATTACAAAATGCTAGAAGTGGTATTTTTTCCCTCAAACTGATGCAGGAATATACTCATCTTTACCTGAAAGCAGGCGGCAAGAAGTCGTTTTCAGAATATTATACCGCAGCTTATGACAATGCTATTTTTCGCTCATCTCTCAGAGAAAATGTTGTGTTTGCCCAGCATAATTTAGCAACTGACAGTTCTTTTAATGAATTTAATGTTATTCTTTGTCGTAATGTCCTCATCTATTTCAATCAGGCACTTCAAAAGCGGGTACACCAACTATTTTATAATAGCCTCTGCACCTTTGGAATTTTGGGTTTAGGAAAACAAGAATCTATCAGATTCACATCTTATGAACAGCACTATGAAGAGATAGTCAAAAGTGAGAAGCTATATAAAAAAATAGCTGGTGCTTAAAATTCAAGCTGTTTGAACTACTGAAAATTTTGATTTCAAATTTTAGAAGAAAGTTGCAATTCTGTCAAAAGACAGTCTGTAAAACATTTTTAATTGTGTTTAGAAGATACACTTAGGCGTTGCTTAAGGTAAATTATACATTAAAGTCTTAAAGGAGATTGTCGATGCAGCTTCTCGAATGTCCTCCTGTTGCAGTCATTGCTGGAGAAAATGCGGTTCACGTTTCTCAATTACCTTCTACATGGCAAGAGATTGCTAGAGGAAACACGAGTGTCGGACTTTCCCATCCCCAAAGCTATGTTGAGATGGCGCAGTTGTTCCTATACAAATTACAGCATGGTGACGTTGACTTATTTAGCGATCGCCCCCAACTAGCTCACTTGATACCCTCATTCTCCCAGCTATTTGCACAATTGGCATGGGAAACCCTAGAGTTTTTTGGACAAGACTTTCTCAAAGACAGCTATCCAAACTTTGCAGAAATTCTCCGTGATGTGGAGTCAAAGGGGGCAGCTTATGCTGATGAAGTAAAAGTCGCTCGCATTGGGATAGATTTATTCAACGAGTTTGGTTATGAACTACCAGCGAGTTTCTATCATGTGCATCTAGCACCAATTTACCGCGATCATGTTTTTGAAGAACGCGCCTTAAGATTTGACCCCCGCGATATCGAACACAAACGTTCTTGGGATGCCATACTCCATGCAGGTAAGGTGTTTGCAATTCAGATGAAGGTGCAAAGTATTGCTTCTAAATACGGTTTTACTTATCAACACGGCTGCGGTTGCAACTCTCACCTATCTTCAATTGATGTATCTCGTGGGGCCTTTGAATATGAATTAAGTCCCGAAAAGCGTCAGCGATGGATTCGCAGTTTTATTTGGACTGCTTGGTATGAGTATGCCTTTTTTGCGATCGTGCCAAATACGAGTTATTTAGTCTAATACCAATTTGAAAAAATAATGCGACAAATAGACCATTTGTAGAGACGCGATTCATCGCGTCTTTGCCGAAGGATGTGTTGCAATCATTAATTGAATTAGTCTAAAGAAAAATAAGTAGAGGGAGTAATTACTCCCTCATTCTCATTTACTGCCAAACGTAGATGAGGATAAACAAAATAATCCAGATCACATCGACGAAGTGCCAAAACAGCGAAGTCGCATTCACGCCAAAGTGGCCCGTGTCGTAGTTGCCAGGGATGAAAGAACGTACCAAAATAATCGACTGCAACAGAATGCCGGTGAAAACGTGTAAACCGTGGAAACCTGTTAGCAGGTAAAACGTTCCGCCAAATACTCCTGTGGTGAAACCAAAATCGAGGCCGTTCCATTCAATCGCTTGCCCAACCAAAAAGTAAGTACCCATCGCCATTGTTGTCAAGAGAAACAGGCGAAATTTTACTAAGTCATGGCGTTGTAGGGCGCGTTCTGCTAAGTAAATCACAAAACTACTAGCGACAAGAATTATCGTGTTGATTGTCGGTTCTTTTACTTCTAGCCCAGAAACACCTGCTGGTAGCCAGTTAGGAGTTGTTGTTTTGTAGATGGCATATCCAGCGAAAAAACTCAAGAAAATGACGCTTTCTGAGAGGAGGAAGACAATGAAGCCAAACATCTTGTTGCCTTCTTCGTCGTGCGTATGTTCTGCGGCTGTGTGGTGCAATTCTTGGGAATCGATATAACTGTCCATTTTGCTGTTAGTTTGAGGGGAATTTGAAACACAAAGGTACGCAGAGGGAAGCGCAGAGGGACGCGGAGGGTTTTTGCGTCTTCCCGATAGTTTGCGTTTATTCTGGGAGGTTGGCTGTTAAGCGTTCTGATTTGCCGTAGCCGTAGGGTTCGGAGATGATGATGGGAGTTTCTTCAAAGTTTTCTACTGGGGGGGGTGAAGAAACTAACCACTCTAGTCCGATTGCTCTCCAAGGGTTAGCGGGTGCTTTCTCTCCTTGCATCCAAGAAATCACCATGTTGAATATGAAGGGCAAGGTGGACATTCCTAAGAGAAATCCGCCCAGGCTAGCGATGATATTCCAGAATTGATACTCTGGGGCATAGGAAGCAACTCGGCGTAACATCCCTTGCAATCCTAATGGGTGCATGGGCAAAAAGTTGAGGTTGGTGCCGATGAAGGCTAACCAGAAGTGGATTTTACCCCAGCTTTCGGAGTACATCCGCCCAGTCATTTTGGGGAACCAGTGGTAGATGGCAGCATACAAGCCCATCGTCACGGTGCCGTAGAGGACGTAGTGGAAGTGTCCCACCACAAAATATGTATTGTTAACGTGGACATCAACGGGCACTGAGGAAAGCATGATGCCTGTGATGCCGGCGAAGACAAACATGATTAATGCACCCAAGGCAAACAGCATGGGGGTATTTAGCCGCAGTTTACCGCCCCAAATAGTTGCTACCCAAGCAAATACTTTAATTCCTGTAGGGACAGATACAAACATCGTCGTCAGCATGAAAATCAACCGCATCCAGCCAGGTGTACCACTGACATACATGTGATGTACCCAAACAATGCCACTGACTACGGCAATCAAGATCGATGAAACGGCAACTACTTTGTAGCCAAATAAGGGTTTACGTGAATAAACTGGGAAGATTTCTGAGAAAATCCCGAAGATGGGCAAAATAATCACGTAAACGGCGGGGTGAGAGTAGAACCAGAAGTAATGCTCAAACATTACTGGATTACCACCCTTGGCGGGGTCGAAAAAGGCAGTTCCTGCTGTGAGGTCGAGTAGCAGCATCACTGCCCCTGCTGTTAATGCAGGTAGTCCGAATAGTTGGATAATCTGGGCGCTAAATACTGCCCAGACAAACAAGGGCATTTTGAAGAAGCCCATTCCTGGGGCCCGCATCTTCACGATTGTGGTGACAAAGTTTACTGCCCCCATAATTGAGGATACGCCGGATATTGCCACCGCTAAGAGCCAGAGAACTTGACCATTAATCAAGTTACCTGTGGGATTCTGGAGGCTGACTGGCGGGTAAGACCACCAACCGGCTTGGGCTGGGCCACCAGGGACAAAAAAGCTACCCATCATGATTATTCCGACTACTGGCACCATCCAAAAGGCGACGGCGTTGAGACGGGGGAATGCCATATCTCGCGCCCCAATCATCAGGGGTACTAAATAGTTAGCAAAACCAACCAGTGAGGGAAATGTCCACAAAAACAGCATCACAGTGCCGTGCATGGTGAACATACCGTTGTAAACGGTGCGATCGACTAAATCTGATTCGGGTGTCATCAGTTCTCCCCGAATCACCATTGCAAAGATACCGCCGACGAGAAAGAAGAAGAAGGAGGTAACAAGATACTGAATACCAATTACCTTGTGGTCGGTACTAAAGCTGAAGTATTCTTTCCAATTAGTTGGAGATTCGTGGTTATGCTTCTCATCAGGGAGAAGAATACCTTCAATAGGAACATTAGTCATGGTTACTTTCCTTTCAACCAGGTGAATTGACTAGAGGAGGTGCAGCAGGTGGAACTGTAACCCAACCAGTTTGGACTGATTGATTGGATGTTTGGGCATACTCAGAAGCTGCCTGATTTTTTGCAACGGATGGCTTTTGGGTTGCAGCTTGTGCT
The DNA here is from genome assembly GCF_036917775.1 of Nostoc sp. Lineage (GTDB taxonomy): Bacteria > Cyanobacteriota > Cyanobacteriia > Cyanobacteriales > Nostocaceae > Nostoc. The sequence continues at coordinate 21,741 of NZ_JBALEQ010000136.1, read as the reverse complement.
AGCCACTGCTGATAATCTTCAGGAGATTCGACAACCACATTTGCCTGCATCGTCGCAAAGTATGTACCGCTATATTGAGAATCGGTCAATCGGTACTTACCAAGGCGGATAGGAGTAAATTCAAAGTCGATCGCGTGGTTGGGTATAATATCCTGCTTGAGGCGAAATGCAGGGATATAGAAGCCGTGGAGAACATCTTGCGATCGCAGTGCTAAACGTATCCGGCGATCGCTAGGTAAATGCAATTCGGTACTGGTAATATCTCTTTCGGGATAATGAAAAACCCACGCCCACTGTTTAGCTAGTACGTCGATTTTTTCTACAGGTTCCGCTAAAGCGTTAGCTGGGGCATCTTTTGGTTCTGCATAAGCCGATTCCATTCCCAATGGATTATGCAGGTGAACTATTTCCGATGGGCCTTGAATCCCCATTTGTTCGTAAACTTGATAGCTGTAACCCGCAATCCACAACACTAACAGAATGGGAATTGCTGTCCAGACAACTTCTAAAGTGATATTTCCTTCAATTGGGGGGCCGTCGGTGAAGTCATCTTTGACTGCCCGATGGAAGATCACAGAATACATTAAAGTACTTGTTACTCCCAAGAAGATGAAGGAACCGAGGGTTACTAAGAAGCTAATCAAATCATCAATTAGTAGGGATTCGGCTGCTGCTTGGGGGGGAAGCCAGGAGTAAGCCTGCTGACCGATCCAGAGACTCGTAATAGTCACTGCGATCGCGCCTGTAAGCAGCGTCAAAATATTTAAAATCTTCTGGATTTTCATGGTCATTAGTCATTAGTCATTGGTCATTAGTCATTAGTCATTGGTCATTAGTCATTAGTCATTGGTTAGTAACTTTAAACAAATCACAAAGGACAATTGACAAATGACTATTTGAGTATTGTGTTGAGGTCTTGGTGCGATCGCAGCAAATTATCTGCTGTATTGTGTACGCCAAACTCGGCAGCCATTTGCGCTCCTAGTGTCCCGTGGACGTACAGAATGAACATGATTGCTATGCCTGCCAACAGATAGATCCATTGCACTTCTCTATCTGTCTGCTTGTATTCTTGTTTGGACCAAACGAAGCGCTGCCATCCTCTCCAGATGGTCAAGACAACAATCAGCGCTAATAAGAAGACACCACCTACACCATGCCAAAGCATAGTTTCCATTGCCTGCAATCCCCAGGCACTTTTCATATCAGCTGCTGGTGTTGCCAACAGCATTTCATAAAAGCCTGCTGCCACTGTGAAAAATGTGATGATGCTGGCAGCTAGCATGTTGTACCAGCCAACATCAAATAAGTTCTGACGTTCCACAGTAATTGCTAAAAATTTGAAGACCCATTTTTCAAAGGGGAACAGAACACCGACAATATCAAAGGTCATTCCAATGATGAACAAACCGATTGTCAGATGGACTAAGTTGGGATGAATGGGAATTGTGTAAGGTAATCCGTTTGCGCCTAAAGAGCCGCTCAATTGATCAATTAATTCTGAGTTCATCGCAACAGACCATCCTTTACTGCTTCCACAACTGGCACTGTATGCAATCCATACACCCAAACAAGTTGATCTCCGAGATATACTTGCAAGCCAACTATTAAAGTTAAAACTAGTGCGGCTCCCAAATAATAAATTGATACTTTTTGCGGATTGCGGGCACGAATTACATAGCGCCAAGCTGTAATTGCCGTGATGATTCCCGAAAGCGACCAACCAACCAGCGTATGCAAATTTAGTACCGATTTAGCTAGGCTGTAAGGCTGTGCTAAACCCGCTTCAAACTGACCAAAAATAATCGCCACGAAGATGGCGATCGTGGCAACTAACATATTCCACCAACTCACCTCAAAAAGACTGGATTTACCAGTAAAATAGCCAACTACGTCACAGAAAAAGGAAAACAATACCATCGCAATTACGAAGTGGACAACGATGGGATGAATCGTATCTGGATAGGGCAAATTGTGGTCGTTCAAAGATGTAAAATACTCAAGCATTGTCTTCTCCTGGACATATCTACCGCACTGTGATCAAACTTCCATGATTGATAGATACTTACTAATATCACCACAAGTATCCATCGATAATTGACCGGAATATGTTCAATATGTGCGCGGTGCAATACGCTTAATCATGTCTTAGCTTTTTGCAGCTAAATCTAGTGAGCTTGCCGACAGGGAATAATTTTGATTGTGATTAATTTCCTCGTGTCAATAGTCTGCAACAGCAATTCTTGATGGAGCTAAACTAAATTGCTGCTGTTTGTTGATTTGCTTAACCTATCCTTTAGCTTAAGTAAATTTTTATGAATTGTCAAAACAATAATAATTAAATTTTTAAAAGTTAGTTGTTTAGCAAAAAAGTATTTCTATAATGTAGCGATTCTGGCATTGATGAAATTTTCAAAAAGCCTAAATATAATATTTTTTCTGTCAAGTATTTCACAATGATAAAATATCTAATTGTAATGTTAATGACAAAAATATATATTTTTGATTAGTTGGTATAAATACGAATCAAGGTAAGTTAGTATCTGTGGTGTTACGGGACAAAGCTGAAAGGATTTTATGAACCATAAAGTCACACTAAGATTGAAACCCACATTCTTCTACAAGTGTGAGGACGAAACAAGTGTCGTTTAAAATTGTGGTGATTGGTACTTCTTTAGGCGGATTGTCAGCATTAAAAATTATTTTAGGGAAGTTACCAGCAGACTTCATAGTGCCGATCGCGATAGTGCAACACCGTCATAAGGAATCTAACAGCACACTCCAGGAATTATTGCAAGACTCTACTTCACTGCCGATTCGAGAAGTGGAAGACAAAGACGAAATCTTGCCAGGACATATCTATCTAGCTCCAGCAGATTATCACTTACTGGTTGAACTAGGTCACTTTGCTCTTTCGACTGATGAGCCAGTTTCTTATGCCAGACCATCTATTGATGTGTTGTTTGAGTCAGCAGCCGATGTCTACACTGAGCAAGTTATTGGTGTAATATTGACAGGAGCAAATCAAGATGGTATGCAAGGTCTGAAAAAAATAAAAGCGCGGGGAGGAATAACTATCGTACAGGAACCTACTACAGCCCAGAGCGATATTATGCCAGAAGCAGCAATTTCTGCTGTTACAGTAGACTGGATTTTGACACTCTCAAACATAGCTTCCCAAATGGTCAAGCTTTGTCACTCATCACGGAAATAAACCCATGCAGATGGAACCCAAAGTAAACATCCTCCTAGTGGATGATAAACTAGAAAATTTGCTAGCACTAGAAGCAATCCTGGAAAAACTGGGAGAGAATTTGGTGAGAGCTACTTCTGGAGAAGAAGCTTTGAGGTGTCTGCTACATCAAGACTTTGCAGTGATTTTGCTAGATGTGCAAATGCCAGGAATGGATGGCTTTGAAACTGCTACCTTGATTCGCAATCGGGGGCGATCGCGTCATACCCCAATTATCTTTCTTACCGCCTTTAGTACCAGCGACCAAATGCTGTTTAAAGGCTATGCCTTGGGTGCAGTTGATTATTTACTCAAACCATTAGACCCCAATATTTTGACTTCGAAAGTCACAGTATTCGTAGAACTATTTAAGAAAACAGAAGCTGTCAAGCAACAAGCTGCACAACTGGTAGCTATGAATGCGGAACTTAGGCAAAGTGAAGAACGATTGCGATCGCTAAGTACCTGTTCACCTGTTGGCATTTTTGAAATTGATACTGAAGGAAGATGTAGATATACTAATCCTCGCTATCAAATAATTTGTGGTTTGAAAGCGGCAGAGAGTTTAGAAAAAAGCTGGCTAGAATCTGTTCATCCAGAAGATAGAGAACGAGCAGTTGCTAGTTGGTCTGCCTATATTTATGAGGGTCGTGACTACTCTGAAGAGTTTCGCTTTCAAACTGCTCAAGGCATCATGCGTTGGGTTCAGGTTCGCTCATCACCAATGCTTTCTGGTCAAGGGGAATTGCTCGGATATGTAGGTACTCTCGAAGATATTACTGAACGCAAGCAAGCAGAAGAAGTCCGCGCTCAAGTAATTAGAGAACAGACCGCAAGGCAAGAAGCAGAAGCCGCAAATCGAATGAAAGATGAGTTTCTTGCCGTTCTCTCCCATGAACTTCGTACACCCCTCACCTCAATGCTGGGTTGGTCAAAAATTCTCCGTTCTAAGAAACTTGACGACAAAGCCACTTCCCGCGCCCTAGAGGCCATTGAACGCAATGCTATATCTCAGATGCAACTAATTGAGGATATCTTAGATGTATCTCGGATTATCCGTGGACAGTTGCGATTAAACGTCTCTGCGGTGAATCTCATCTCAGTCATGGAGGCAGCTTTAGAAGCAGTGCGTCCCCTAGCAGAACCAAAAGAGATTCAATTAAACACTGTCTTAGATACTTCAGTAGGTTCAGTTTATGGCGATCCAGCGCGGTTACAACAAATAGTCTGGAATCTCCTAACTAATGCCATTAAGTTTACCCCTAAAGGTGGCAGGGTAGAAGTGCATCTGTCAGTAGTCTGTGGGGAAGAACAACAAAAAACTCACAAATATGCCCAAATTCAAGTTCTCGATACGGGCATTGGCATCAGTTCCGAGTTTTTACCGAAAGTATTTGAGCGTTTCCGTCAAGCAGACAGCACCACAACGCGATCGCACAATGGACTAGGACTAGGGTTAGCGATCGTCCGTCATTTAGTAGAACTGCATAAAGGTACAATATTTGCCCAAAGTCCAGGTAGTGGACAGGGAGCAACCTTTACTGTGAGACTACCACTACTACAAGACAATAGGGGAAATAGGGGAAATAGAGAAACCATAGGGGAAATTTCCTCTTCTGTGTTATCGACACCCCTTGCTGGATTAAGGGTTTTAGTTGTAGATGATGAAGCAGATACCCGTAACTTTCTCAGTTTTATGTTTGAGGAGTATGGAGCTTTTGCCACGGCAGTAGCATCAGTTGATGAAGCCTTAGCAATACTTGAACAAGCAAAAACAGATATCCTGATTAGCGACATTGGTATGTCAGAGCAAGATGGTTATACCCTGATTCGGAAACTGCGCTCTTTAGAACCAGAAAAAGGTGGATGTATCCCAGCGATCGCTTTGACAGCCTACACGCGAGAAGAAGACCGTTTAAAAGCGCTTTCAGCAGGGTTTCAGCAGCATTTATCTAAGCCAATAGACCCCACTAAATTGATTGCTATGGTTGCCAGTGTATTAAAATTGCCAGTGGAAGTTTCAGTTAGTTAGGAGAGACGCGATTAATCGCGTCTGTACAAGAGTTTGGAGTGTCAAAAGAGGCAAGGGAGCAGGGGGAGAAACAATAACTAATCAATTCCCAATCTCCAATTCCCAATTCGCAATCCCCAATCAAGAAGAAGTTACAGCATATTTTTTCAATTCATCCAGAGAAACCATTTCCAAAGCTCTAGCATGGGTTGCAGAGAGGATGACGGGTGGAGCAACACCTGCTTCGAGAGCTTCTTGCCAGCGAGAAGCACACAAACACCAGCGATCGCCTGACTTCAATCCAGGAAAATTAAAATCAGGAACAGGTGTGCTTAAATCATTACCTTGCGATTTAGTGAATTCCAGAAATTCTAAAGTCACTTCGGCGCATACGACGTGCGATCCGAAATCCTGACCACCTGTGCGACAAAAACCATCGCGGTAAAACCCAGTCATGGGAGAAGTGCAGCAGGCTTCTAGGTTTCCACCAATTACATTTTTAGCTTCTATCATCGTTAATTTATTGCACTTAATTTTTCACTCTGACATAAGCCTATATTGACACTTCCCTAGTTAAATAAAAATCGCTATCCCTAATTAATTCGGAAAAGCAGGGAATTCTATAACTACTACTCATACCAAGTTGTCAATCTTACGGTTATTAAGAATAGAGCAATATCCCAGTAGAATCTCTAGGTGCAGACATAATTGTCACTGTGGTAATTAAAGTTCTACTAAGTTATAAAGGTTTGATATACTACTTAAAAGCGCTATCTTTAATCAGATTTTTGGCGATTGCTCTTTGTGATCGCCTACGGCGGGCGGGTACGCCATCGCACTTGCTAAATTTAGTAACAAGTATCTTTTTACTAAAAGTCTACTGCGATTGGGGGTAAAGCAAAAAACCCAATCATTAAGTATAAATTACTAAATCATTTATGCTCGTAATACTTAAAAATAGTAATTAACTTTATCTAAATTTTAAATTAATTCAGCTAAACTACTCTAGGTTTTTGGAAAAGCTTTAGCTTATAAAACATAGTAAGTAGGAATTGAGTTGAGCCAGGATAAATGTCAGAATTGTTTCACATTTTATTCATTTAATTTTTACCCATAATTTTTTTGGCTTTCAGGAGTTAAAATCATGCCGAAGCTAAGATTACAATCATTGTTTTACTCAGGAATTTTATTGTTAAGTACAAGTATCCCAAGTGCGGCACAATTACAATTCCAACCGTTGCTGATTTTTAATGCTCCGCCAACACCAGTTAATGGAAATGGCTATGATACAACTTTTGAAATAATGGCAGATGATTTTTCATTTCCCCAAAATGTTACCTTACAAACAGCTAGTTTTTGGATGACAGACCAAAACAATTTAAGCGGATGGGATGGTACTCTTAAATACTACATCTTTTCTGACGTAAATGGTAAACCTAGTTCGGTTCCTTTATACCAGGCAAATGTTTTCAATGTAAGTGTGAAAGATACTGGTAAAAAAGTTCTACAGACATTTACAGAAAATCAATTTAGTTTCACTTTTCCTACCCCAGTTAAATTAAAGGGTAATACAAAATATTGGTTAGGTATTCATCTGAATAATACCTATGTTCTAAAAAATATCTTTTGGGAAACTACAGATCAAGCTTTTGGCATACCATCATATTCTGCTTTTCAAGGAAATTTGAATAATTGGGTGCTTAATTATAATAATAGCAATCTAGCATTTAAAATCAATGCTATACCTATTAATGAAAGGGTAGTGCTGAGGAGACAATCTGCTAGCAGTAGTCAGGGATTCTTGGTTTTCTCAACTAAATAAAACTTGTCAGAAACCAATTTAATCATCACCCATTTGCGATCGCTCTTGATACGGGCGGTTACGCCATCGCCCTTCCTAAACTTTGTAACAGGTTTACTACTGAAATTATAATCTGCTAAGGATCACTCAAGATTCCACTCAAAGTATAAGTAAAACAAATCCATGCAGGATAGAAGCCGCATTCTCAGGTGGAATCCCGGTTTTTTTATTGATAAGTTTCCCTTAATTGCTGTGGTTGTGAGCAGGCTTATATCAAGTAAGTACACAACTGCAAGGGTTGTGCGGATTATGTGACATAATCGGGATTTTGACCAATGCGAGGATAAAAGCAATACAAACGCGGCAAGATACAAGCGTATGTGGAAAATATTGCGAGGAAGATTTCAGGAAGCGAAAATTTTTTTTAGAGTTCCACAATTATTAAAGTGAAGTTCCAATAAAAACCCCTGGTAGTTAGCCAGGGGTAATGCAAGTCAGTACTTTTTCGCATGGAATGTATCCTACTCAAATACCATAGCAACAGCCTAATTTATAGATATGCCATTTTGCCAAACGAAAAAAGCCCCCAGTGGTAAGCCGAGGGTTAATTTTTTTTGGAATAGCGGTAATCTACAAAGCTATTATTCCCAGATAAATAGCTAATAGAATCAGAATTTCTACACAATAATATATTTAGTTACTTGGTTTTGAATAAGTAAACCTGATAGGTTATATCAGGTTTACTGAAGTAATAAAACTTGATTAAAAATTGTAAAGCATTGTAAAGTGTATTCACAGGCAAAGACAAACGAGCCTGATTTATAAATCACTAACCGCACTTATAAAACAATGACAACAACCTTACAACAGCGCTCAAGCGCTAACGTATGGGATCGATTCTGTGAGTGGATCACCAGCACCAACAACCGCATCTACATCGGTTGGTTCGGCGTAGTCATGATCCCCACCTTGCTAGCAGCTACCGCTTGCTTCGTAATCGCCTTCATCGCCGCTCCTCCAGTAGACATCGATGGTATCCGCGAACCAGTAGCAGGTTCCTTAATCTACGGAAACAACATCATCTCTGGTGCAGTAGTACCTTCCTCAAACGCTATCGGCTTGCACTTCTACCCAATTTGGGAAGCAGCATCTCTTGATGAGTGGTTGTACAACGGTGGTCCTTACCAATTGGTAATTTTCCACTTCCTGATTGGCGTATTCTGCTACTTAGGTCGTGAATGGGAACTATCCTACCGCTTAGGTATGCGTCCTTGGATTGCGATCGCATATTCTGCACCTGTTGCAGCAGCAACCGCAGTATTCTTGGTATACCCCATCGGACAAGGTTCCTTCTCTGACGGTATGCCTTTAGGAATCTCAGGAACATTCAACTTCATGATCGTGTTCCAAGCAGAACACAACATCTTGATGCACCCCTTCCACCAACTAGGTGTAGCTGGTGTATTCGGCGGAAGCTTGTTCTCTGCAATGCACGGTTCACTTGTAACTTCTTCCTTGGTTCGTGAAACAACCGAAACCGAGTCACAAAACTACGGTTACAAATTCGGTCAAGAAGAAGAAACCTACAACATCGTTGCAGCTCACGGCTACTTCGGTCGTCTAATCTTCCAATACGCTTCCTTCAACAACAGCCGTTCACTGCACTTCTTCCTCGCAGCATGGCCTGTAATCGGCATCTGGTTCACCGCCTTGGGTGTAAGCACAATGGCGTTCAACTTGAACGGTTTCAACTTCAACCAATCAATCATTGACTCTGAAGGTCGTGTGATTGCAACTTGGGCGGATGTAATCAACCGCGCTAACCTGGGTATGGAAGTAATGCACGAGCGTAACGCTCACAACTTCCCTCTAGATTTGGCATCTGCTGAATCTGCTCCTGTTGCTCTTAGCGCTCCTGCTATCAACGGTTAATTCTCAACCATTAACTCAATTAGCTAAATAATAAAGCGCTCTCCCACTTCGGGAGGGCGCTTTATTATTTATATGTATCCTTCTTGTTTCGCTTTCTGAGTATTATAAGTATGAGTAAAAATAATCTTCGCTGAATTGCACAGCCGCTCTTTCTGTTTTGGTTTATTTTTCCATAGTTAGATATTTTCCCAATGTACTAAATAAGTAAAAGAAAGACAAAAGTAGACGCGGAGCGGCTTGCCGCAGGCTACCGCAAAGGACGCATAGACATGAAGTGGCTTCCCGCAGAATAGGACACAAAGAAAGAAGTTAAAAGGGTTTGGCACAGCCTCACAAACAAATGGTATAAGCCCTAATTGCAAAAAAGGGTATGCAGGAGTTAGCAAGAATTTTTCCCAATGCCCAATTCTGTTTAAGTTCGTCCAACAAGGCTAGCGACTACTGTCGCCAACTCAGCCGCTTCAATAGGTTTGGGTAAATGTAGCTGATAACCTTCTTGTATAGCTCGCATCCGATCCTCTGCCCTAGCATAAGCTGTCAATGCTGCTGCGGGAATATTTCCCCCTTGTTCTGGCGATCGCGATCGCAGTTTACGGATCAAAGAGTAACCATCCTCATTGGGCATACCAATGTCACTAACTAAAACATCTGGTTTCCATTCTGTAATTACCTGCAATGCTTCTTGAACTGATGCCACTGCTTTAACTTCGGCTTGGCACTGTTCGAGAACTGTAGTGATAAATTCACGACTATCGGTTTGGTCATCTACAACCACTACTCGCACACCAAGGAGCGAGACGAAGTGAAGAGGTGAAGAGGGGAGAGGCAGAGGCTGTGAGACTGTGAATAGATGACTTTTCAAAAGTGGTAGCTTGACTGTAAACGTTGATCCTTGCTGTTTACCTGGACTATCTACGTGAATAGTACCGCCATGTAGTTCTACTAAATGACGCACGATCGCTAATCCTAGTCCTAATCCACCATAAGTTCTAGTGTTAGAACTATCAGCTTGACGAAAGCGATCAAAGACGTAAGGGAGAAAATCAGGGCTAATACCAATACCTGTGTCAATCACCTGAATTTGGGCATATTTCTCTGTTATGTGTTGTTTTTCTTCACCAGCTACCACTGACAATTGCACCTCTATCCGTCCACCTGTGGGTGTAAATTTGATGGCATTAGATAGCAAATTCCAGATTATTTGTTGCAAACGCTCGAAATCACCGGAAACTATGAATTGGGAATTTTCGCCAAGCGTGCTGTCCTCTGAGTGTTGATTGCTTTGGGATTGTGCTTCTCTTGATTCTAGATTTTCGTGATTGATTTCTAATCCCAAATCTGAATCTGGCGCGATTGTTACCACGGGGAGTATCCCCGGTGGCGCATTTCGCGTTTCTTTTGAGGGAATTATGGAAAATCTTAAATCGATTTCCTTGGATTGGGCGGCTAGGCTAACAGTCTCTAGGCTCGACTCAATCATTGGAACCAAATTACAAGTACGGACATTGAGGCGTAACTTGCCTCTAATCATCCGCGATATATCTAGTAAGTCTTCAATTAGCTGGGTTTGCGCCTTAGCATTGCGCTCAATTGTCTCCGTAGCTTTAGCTATTTGGCTTTCACTCAGCTTGCTTCGTTGCAGGAGTTGTGCCCAGCCCAAAATTGCATTGAGGGGCGATCGCAATTCGTGAGACAATATCCCCAGAAATTCATCTTTCATCCGGTTCGCCTCTTGCAACTGCTCAGTTTGCTTTTGCAAAGAAGCAATTAAACTAGCACGTTCCATTGCGATCGCTATTTGGTCGCATACTGCTTGCATCATCCCCTTTTGATTTTCGGTAAAGCTTAACCGAGTCCGGCTGCCAAAAGAAAGAGTACCCAACAACAGCCCTTGGGCAATCAACGGATAACTATAATAAGCAGTAATACCTAAAGAACGAATCAATTCTGTTTTTGGGTCACTTGATTGCTGCACATTTTCTAAAGCTATTGCACAACGGTTTTGGGCTACAGTACCGCAAACCGCTTCACCAAATCCCAGCGACTCGATTTCCTTTGCCAGTTCTTGGGGAATACCACTGTAAGACCCTAACCGCATTACTTGAGAGTTATCCTCAACCAAATAGTTCAAATAAACTTCTATTCCAATTTGCTCTCTAAGTTTTCGGTAGACGCTATCGATTAGTAGTACTGGTTCTTGGCTTGAGAGTAAATCGTTGGCTGTGTCAAATAGTAACTTTAGTCTTTTGTAACCTAACGAGAGTGCTTTTTCTGCCTGTTTGAGGTTGCTAATCTCTTGGAACACCAAGATACAGGTAGCCGGATGACCGTGCATTGCTGGCAAGGTATCAGCAAATATCAGTAGAGAACGCACACCAGAGGGAGTGTGCCAATCTACTTCTAATCCATTGAGACGTTCGCCAAGGGCAACCCGCACTCCTGGCATTTGTTCATTGGGAATGCGATCGCCTGCCGCATCTGTATAGTGGTAAACTGTGTGATAATCTTCTGCTGGTACACCTTTAGGAAATTCGCCCCCAGCTAATTCATTAGCAGAGCGATTTGCAAAAGTGACCCGTGCCGTTCCTGGTTCAATAAACAGCAAGGGTCTTGGCATCAGATTTAATACATCCTCCAGCCATTTTTGCTGATTTAGAAGGATTTCTGCTGCCTGTTTGCGCTCCGTAATATCTAAAAATGCACCAACGCTTCCTCTGGTTTTTCCCTCCTCATCAAACAGGGGTGCAACAGACTCTAGCAGATTGATGATTTTTCCATTTTCATGAACAACATCGAGTTCATAACCCAGAACTTCAACACCATGAGTTGCAGAGTATTGCATGGGGAGTTCCTCTGCTGAGAGTTCCCTTCCTTCACGGTAGATTTTAAAATTTATCGGTTTTTCGTTACTAGAAGCGTTGAGAGAGGCATTTGTATTTGATGATATCCCCAACTGCTTGGCAAAAGCAGGGTTTACCTTGATATTTTGGCATAGTGGATCTTCGGCAATGCCAATTCCAATGGGAATTACCTCCAACAAAGTTTGTAACTCAGTAATGCGGCGCTGTAGATCCTTGTTTAGTTGTAAGATTTTTTCTTTAGCCTGTTTTTGTTCGCTGATATTGCGAGTCACGGTTGCTAAGGCAATTGGCTGACCTGTGTTGTTGTCTGTAACAGTGAAGATATTGTAATCAACTGGTATTGGTTGACCTGTTTGGAGATGCCGAAAGCAGAATTCTCCCTGCCAGCGCCCTTCTGATAGTACAGTCGGCAGTATATATTTTTGAAAATAGGTTTTGTCTTTGGGCATGAAGTAATCTAATACTACTTTTTGCCTCACTTCTTCAAGGCTAGCAAGTCCTACCAGTTTTTGACCTGCATCATTTATATAGAGTAATTGACCTTCAAGGCTGGCGATGCTGATAAAGTCAGAGCTATTTTCTACCAGCGATACTAATTTTTGTTGCTCTGCTTGTGCAAGCTTACGTTCGCTCAAGTCGAGGATAAATGCTACTGACTCTTCCCGTTTTTCTCCTAACAACACGTAACCAACTAAAACTGGGATGCGGCTACCATCCTTGCGAATATATTCTTTTTCGTAGGGCGTACAAGTAGCGTTAGTGTTTCCTTGTGCTTCGGCGACACCTTGCAGATCCAAGTATAGATACTCTGGTGGTGTGATATTGCTCCAACTTAATCTACCCTCTGACAAATCCTCCTGCGTGTAACCAATCATCCTGAGAAATTCGTCGTTTGCTTCCTGGATACCGCCATACACATCGCCAAACAGAATACCAATAACGTTAGAATCTACGAAACTTCCTAGTTTATCCTGGTAGGTTCTCAGTGCTTTCTGAGCAAGATCGCGTTGATGGCTAAGGCGTTCAATAACCCTGGCACTTTGCCAAATCAAAATAGTAAAAATCACAATCAGGACGATCGCAAACACCGATACCGCAAAAGCCGGATCGTATTGTCCTGCACGTTGACCTTCAACAATTACCCACCCTAATATAAAAGGTACTGCGATCGCGGCAACCAACAAACGACGTGCCAGTAAGCCACCATAAGTATCACTTGTAACTACCCTCATTAACCCCTGTTCTGCCCGCGCCCACAGAATACCTATACTTAGGAAAATGAACAACACCGCAGTATGTAAAGCCATCGATGTTGTATAAGGGGCAAGTCCGTAAAGAACTTCCACTTTGTAGGCATAGCCCATGAGCGCCTGAAAGGAAATTAAAGTAGCGATCAGAGCGATAATCTGAGCAAACCAATAACTACGGTGGTTTTTTGGATTAATCAGAATTTGTAGGGCAACGCTGACTAGAATAAAGTTAAATGCTGTGTTTACCCCCATTCGCCCCGGATACAATGTTGTCATACTAGTTGGCGAATCCAAGAACAGCATCTCATCAATACCCAGATTCCAGGCGAACAGATATTCACACAGTGTAAGTGCAGCAATTGTGGTGGCAGCTATTGCACAGACCCTGGAAATTACCAGAGTCGGGAAGTAGAGAAGTCGAAAGGTCGAAGAGTCAGGGTAGTTTTGAATTGTTCTTTTCCCCTTATTTCCTGCCTTTAAAAACAGCCACAATGATAAACCAGACAGCACAAAACACAACGCTGTATTGACTTTCATCGTGGCGGGACTACCAGGGAAGCCACGCTTGAGAACTTCAATTCCAAGCCACCAGCCAATTACCACCAAGCTGCCAACCAAGATGGGTATTACACTTGCGGCTTTTGCCACAAGTGAATTTCTCGGAATTTTGAATATATCTTGCAGCCGCAAGCGGTTAACCTTTAACATTTAGTGTTCTCTAACCGCATCTATCTAGCGTAGTAAAATTCCGTATTCCCTACGGTTTAATCATCTATGTCTTAGTATTTTATGCTACCCCTTGACTTACTTTTCATCTACCCAGAAGCATATTTTTTATTGGATACTTTAGAGTAAGAATTAATAATTCAAAAATCACCTTTGTGAGTATTTCCGAATTGCAGGCTATCTAGTTTACCAAATCTAATTTTCTGTACAGAAACAGTAGTATAATCGAGAACTTATAGCTTCAATAGAACTACTTCTTTGGTTCTGTTTGCAAGTCTTGTAATCGCCCTTGCAAAAACTTTCCCCATTCCGCCGCCAAAGGGATTTCGGTAAACGGAACACGTACCGATTTATTAGATTCGGAAAAGAGAAATTCTAGGTCTATAGAACGACCTTTCTGCGGTATATTATCCACATCTACTGATTTATCATCTACTAGAAAGTTAATTTGCTTAATATCAAGCAAAGAGAATGTTTCTAGTTTAATAGGCCCTTGAGGTGTGGGTTTTCCCCAAGTGAGATTATTGTCTTTTTGACCTAATACAGCATAAATATCGTACTTAGCCCGTTCAAATTGTTCTGCCCAAGCGCGATAGGCTTCAACTTTTTGATACTCTTTCGAGCCTTGCCAAGCCAACCAGAAAAACATTACTAATAGCGGCAACCACAAAAGACCACGTTCCATCGTTTCAAAAAGTCCTGAGTAATGAAGTGAGACTTGTAACTAACTTGTAACTAAAAGTGCAAAATCCACCAACAAAGGATGGAGATAAGTTATGGTAGTGAGCAAACTGGCAAAAAGCGGTGATGAGTTAATATGAGAAAGCTTATATTATTGTGCTTGTTTGTCATTGGGCTGGGAGCTGCCATATTTGGTTTCCTGAATTTCCAGGGAATGGCAGTTAAAGGAGAGTTTGAGACGATTTTGCTTGATTTTCGGGAAGATATTTCATCAGATGTGGTGCAACAGAATCTCCAAGCGATCGCCAAACAATACAACGTTACACCCCAATTAGACAACAAGTTTTCCGAAAAAGATCATGTGTATATTGTCAAAGGCGATCGCCAGCGACTCCAAGAACTGAAAAAATCTCAGTTTGCCCAAGCTACAGAATTCATTGAGCCAAATTACATTTATACAAAGATTCCCCAACCAGGTGAAAAAGCTTGGTTAGGAGAATTTTTGAGACCTCAAGAAAGTGATGATGAGACAAACCCATCATTAACTGGCCCCAATGATCAATATTACAGCAAGCAGTGGAACTTGCACAAAATCGGTATTGAAGGCGCATGGAGTCAAACCAAAGGCAGTGGCATTACAGTTGCGGTAATTGACACCGGGATTACTAAGGTGCGCGACTTATATGAGACAAAATTTGTCAAAGGCTATGATTTTGTTAACGATAGAGAAGAAGCCAAAGACGATAACGGCCACGGTACCCATGTTGCCGGAACTATTGCTCAAGCCACAAATAACAAATATGGCGTAGCTGGAATTGCTTATGAAGCTAGTCTGATGCCACTTAAGGTACTCAGTTCTTATGGCGGCGGTACAGTTGCCGATATTGCCGAAGCGATTAAATTTGCGGCTGATAAAGGCGCAGATGTGATTAATATGAGCTTGGGTGGTGGCGGTGAAAGCAAGTTGATGAAAGAAGCGATCGAGTATGCCCATAGAAAAGGTGTAGTTATCATTGCCGCAGCTGGGAATGAAAATACCAATGGTGCAAGCTATCCAGCCCGATATCCTTATGTAATCGGCGTTTCGGCAATTGGCCCAGATGGCGAAAGAGCGCCTTATTCTAACTTTGGTGCTGGGGTAGATATCTCGGCTCCTGGTGGTAGTGAAGCTGGTAAGATTCTCCAAGAAACTATCGATGAAAATGGCGAAGGGGTATTTCTTGGCTTTCAGGGTACAAGTATGGCTTCTCCCCACGTTGCAGGTGTTGCAGCATTAATTAAAGCTGCTGGCATCAAAGAACCAGATGAAGTTTTAAAAGTCCTCAAGCAGTCGGCGCGAGTTATCCAAGATGATGGTTTGAACTACTATGGCGCTGGACAACTCAATGCAGAAGCAGCAGTCAGACTAGCTTTTGGAGGACAAATCAGTTTTCCAGATTTCTTTCGGTGGTTACGCGATAACGGCTATTTTAACCCTGGCTTTTGGATTGATGGTGGTGCAGTGGCACTATTACCCAAGATTTTAATGGTAGTTGGCTCTTATCTACTGGCTTGGTTTTTACGGGTTTACTTCCCCTTCACTTGGAGTTGGTCTTTATCTAGTGGACTAATCGCTGGCAGTTCCGGGTTATTCTTCCTCAAGGGAATCTATATTTTTGATCTTCCCCAATGGCCCTTCCGGGTTTTGGGCAGTTCAATTCCCGAACTAGGTAATACCCTCCAGGGAACTGATGCGTTGAATCCCCTATTTGCCAGCGTACTGATTCCGATTTTGTTAATGGCATTGCTGCTGGGAAATCCTAGTTGGAAATGGTTTGCCATTGGTTCAACATTAGGTATAGCAGCCTGCTTGACAGTAAGTGCGTTTTTAGATCCAGCTGTTTGGGGTTTGGGAAGTGGCAACATATCACGCCTCTTCCTCATCGCTAATGCCCTAATCTGCTATGGACTGGCTCGTTTAGCATTGAAAAACGAAGAAAAAATCGCATAAATGGGGAATGGGGAATGGGGAATCAATTTTTATAACTCCTAACCATGACTCCTAACTCCTAATTCCCTACTCCCCCACTTAAAACTCACAACTCAACACTCACAACTCAGCACTCAGCACTCACAACTCAGCACTGTTTATGAGCATTACACTTACAGGTACAATCGAACGCCGTGATATAGGCACAGGCGCATGGGCGTTGGTTACAGAAGAGGGCGTTACTTACGAAATCCTTAAAGGGGCTGACAAAAGCTTACTCAAAGCTGGACAACAAGCAAAAGTAAAAGGACAGGTGCGTGAAGATATCATGACTATTGCCATGATTGGCCCTGTCCTAGAGGTCAAATCTTTTGAAGTAATTTAGTTTTGATTACCTGTAGAATCCAGAACCTCTTGCAGACGGCTTCTAAATTCACCTTTGGGATGACCTCCTTTTACTTCACCCACAATCTGAAATTCCCCTTCTGGAGAATTGCAGAGGATGTAAGTAGGCCATCCCATTTCTGATTTATCGGGATACTGAGTTAATAAAATCTTGCGATACTTGCGGTAAGCAGTCGTATCCTGCATTTTCACATCAATAAATTCTAAACCCAGTTCTTCAGCCACCTTTTTGTCGTAAAAAGACATTTTATGGCAGATGCCGCACTCTTCTGAAGAGAACTTAATTACAGCTAAACTCATGGGTTGGCGACTCTTTGATTCTAAGCAAAGTTTTTTAGCATAATGCCATGAAATATTACCATATAGCTGGTTATTGGTGTCAACTTAAAGCTGAAGCCCTTATCCAGTATCTTTTCCTGCGTCCTTGCTTCTATGTTTTTTGGGAAGTGAAAGCAGTGATTGCTGGCAGACAAATAATTAAACGCCAAAATATAGAAAAAAAATTAAGAATATGATTAAATATCATAGCAATCATTTTGATGTGGCATCTCTAGCTCACAATAAAAAGAAAAGGGATTCAGGAATTGAGTGAGCAGGTTATGCTCTATCCTAGGAGCAGGAACAACAAGAGTAGTGGGGCATTATAGTTACATCAGTAGAAAATGCTAAGGCGATGTCTAAGACAAGCCGCTATGTGTCTACACAAAAAACCCCGATGAGCGTTAGCCAATCAGGGGAGTTAGTTATCAGGGTGCATCTACCAATTAAATGTTCTTAGGTTTAACACCATATTCCGGATAAATTTGGATAAAGGCTAGTTATTTTTTAAAATAAAAAACCCCCGATGAGCGTTGGCCAATCAGGGGAGTTAGTTATCAGGGTGCATCTACCAATTAAGTGTTCTTAGGTTTAACACCATACTCCGGATAAATTTGGACAAAGGCTAATTATTTTTTAAAATAAAAAACCCCCGATGAGCGTTAGCCAATCAGGGGAGTTAGTTATCAGGGTGCATCTACCAATTAAGTGTTCTCAGGTTAAACACCATACTCCGGATAATTTGGACAAAGGCTAATTATTTTTTCAAACAAAAAACCCCCAGATGATGTTAGTCTACTAGGGGAGTTAGTTATCAGGGTGCATCTACCATTAATGTTTTCTAGGTGCAGTGAGTGTCTTCCGAGGAAAATGGCAAAAATCAGGGTTGAAGGACATGTCTAGGAAGGGCTATGCCTACGCAACGAGAAAAAAACCCCCAGTGGGTGTTAGCCAACCAGGGGAGTGAGTTATCAGGGTGCATCTATTGATCATCTTTTCTAAAGTAAATGGGTAGCTACCGGATAAAATACCAGAGGTTGAAGTTATTGTTGTTTGCTCACCAGAAAAAAACCTCAAAGTTGTTAACCAACCAGAGGAGTTAGTTATCAGAGTATTGGTTTCAAGTGAGGCTAAAATCTTTCAGAATCTCGTTTTATCTGTAAATGATACTCATAGGGCTACTGGCGCGAATTCAGGAGGTGCTAGCCTATATGAGGATTAAAAGAGATTCTTAAAAAGCAATCTACCGGATAAATTGACGCTCACCAGAGAAAATCCTCAATGGGTGTTAGCGAACTAGGAGAGCTAGTTATCAGGGTGCATCTACCAATTAAATAAACCAGTGCATTGCCTTAAAAATTTGATGCGTCAGAAATGATTGCTGCTTAATTTCCTTCATAAAAAAACCCCCAGTGGGTGTTAGCCAACCAGGGGAGCTAGTTATCAGGGTGCATCTACCAATTAAGTGTTCTAGGTTTAACCAGCCTGCTCCGGATAAATTGATTAGAAAGGCGTGTCAACGAAACTCTAGTAGATATTAACTGAATTAGGGGAGTTAAAAATCAAGGGACATCTATCTAGTAATCAAGTATTCTAGGATTAAGCACTATTTTTTGGTAAAGAATATCTGCGTTAAAAGTTGCTATTGTTTGCCAAAATTGAAAAAAACCCCTAGTAGGTGTTAGCCAACTAGGGGAGTTGAAGATCAAGGTGCATCTACCAATTAAGTGTTCTAGATCCAAGTAATCCGATCCGGATAAAGTTGTAAAGGCAAAAAAAGCAAAACAACACCGAATCAGAAACATTCAGGGGTGGGATACATCTAAGTTATCAGAGGGAGCAAATCGACTTGAAACTTTCGTGTTTCAAACCAGATTTAGGAGGCGGACAGGAGAAGTTGTGACCCAGGAATTTCACATTTCCGTAACCCCAGTAGGGCAAAATGACTACTTGGTGCGGACGGAACAAGTCGCGCCTGGGGTACCATTGGCAGAAGAATTGGTGACTTGGCCTGTAGCTGATTGGTTAATAGCTGCTGGGCATTTGATGAATGACCCGTTGAAGTCGGTATTGCAGGGAGATCCATTTACCTCTGGTGGGCACGAAAGCAATATCGCCAGAAACTCTGTTAACTTGGTGGCGTTGGGTCAACAATTTTATAACGCCTTGTTTCAAGGCACTCTCAGAGATAGTTGGATTACTGCTCAAGGTATTGCCCAGAATCACCAACAAGTACTACGCTTACGCTTGGGGCTAAAGGACACTAGGTTAGCTCGTCTACCTTGGGAAGTGATGCACGCAGGCGATCGCCCTCTGGCTACTGGGCCTTATGTGGCTTTTTCGCGCTTCCAAAGTGGCATTTTGGGGGGTTCTCCTTTGCGATCGCGCAATATCACAACACGAGAACAAGGTAGTGTGAAAGTATTGATGGTAATTGCTTCTCCCTCAGATCAAGCCCGTCTTGACTTACAGAAACAGGAAGCGATTAAACTGCAAGCAGAACTTCACCGTCAAACATCACGACTTACTGAAGGTAACAATCGTTTCCCAGAAATTGAACTCACTGTCTTAGACCAACCAGGACGGGAAGAACTGACGCAAGCCCTAGAACAAGGCAGATACCAAGTTCTTCACTACTCTGGTCATAGTAACTTAGGCGGCAATGGCGGAGAAATTTATCTTGTCAGTCGCAGAACTGGCTTAACAGAAATCTTGAGTGGAGACGATCTAGCAGGTCTGCTCGTCAACAATAATATTCAAATGGCAGTGTTTAATTCCTGCTTGGGGGCGTACACAGCTGCATCCGATCCTTCTGGAGATACGGGTGAACGTAATCTGGCAGAAAGTCTCGTGAAGCGCGGAATTAGAAGCGTTTTGGCTATGTCAGAACGTATTCCTGATGAAGTGGCATTGACACTCACACAATTGTTTTACCGCAACTTGAGTCAGGGATATCCAGTAGATTTGTGCGTTAGTCGGGTACGCCAAGGATTAATTTCTGCTTATGGTTCTCACCAGATGTACTGGGCATTACCGATTTTATATCTCCAGCCAGAATCTGACGGTTTTCTCAGTGAAGAAATTGAGATATCCGAAAGTCCAGACTTGCGGGATCAGTATAATTCACCTTTAGGAATAACTTCCACGATGTACTCGGCGATGTCTACGACGGGCTACGCCAACGCAGATGATAGCGATATGCCTTTAGGAATGGAAGAAATGATTCCTGCTGGTTTGGCGCGTGACTCTTCTGGGTTAGACTGGCTGGGTGAGGATACTTGGGGCGATCTCGTTGATGAAATTGAGTATGATGACCCAAGTTATGAAGAAGATTCTGCGATCGTTTCGGATTTATTTCGTCAGCTAGATAACCAAAAAGCTGCAACTGAACCGGATCAACAAATTCCAGAAAATAATTTTCAGCAAAGCCAAATTTCAGAAGAGATGACTTCTCTAGAAGATGAAGGAGATTTATGGGGAGAAGCTCCATCACCGCCCCCTGCAATTACTGGTAAATTGCAAGAAAGTCAGCAAAATTCTGAGTTTTCGCGTAGGCATAGCCCAACCCAGGCATCGCAACCAGCTGCACCAAGACATCGTACCCAACGCCGCAAATTGTGGCCAATTGTGGGTATTGTGGGAATCAGTGCCTTAGTAGCTGCGATCGCTTTAAATTGGTGGTGGCAAAATCGATCTCAACTGGCAACTCTGCCAAACATCCCAGCAATTCCCACCGATTCTTTACCTATCCAAAAACAGCAAAATATCGATTTAGAAACAGCAAGCACTGGAATTGTCACCACTAGCGCTACGCAAAAATTGAGCCAGGGAGATTTGCAAGGTGGGTTGTTAGCTGTAGAAGAATTACTCAATCGTAATGCACTAGCTGCGGCGGAAACTGCCCTTAAACTTGTTCCAAATAAGCAAGTTGACGATCCATCTGTCAACTTTTATAAGGGACGATTAGCTTGGCAGTCTATCGGGACTGGAGACAATAACTATAGCGTCGATGATGCCCGTCGTTACTGGGAAACTGCTG
Source organism: Nostoc sp. (assembly GCF_036917775.1). GTDB lineage: Bacteria > Cyanobacteriota > Cyanobacteriia > Cyanobacteriales > Nostocaceae > Nostoc. The sequence goes on along the minus strand of NZ_JBALEQ010000136.1, from coordinate 516 downwards.
CCAAAGCTAAACCAGAATCGCTTTTATATAATAACGCTTTAGGATTTGCCTACTACGCAGAAGGCAATCTAAATCGAGCCAATGACTCTTGGTTCAAGGCTTTGAATTTAGCTCTCAAAGAACAAAATACAGATTCAAAGACGGCAGTTCCTGAAGATGCTTTAACTTCTTATGCTGGTTTAGCTCTCGGACTGTATAAATCTGCACTTAGTCAATCTAGTGGGAAGCAGACACAGTATCTGAATGAAGCAATCAAGTTGCGGCAAACGGTTCTCAACTCTGATTCAGTAAATTTCCAGGTTGATAAATTAGCTAAAAATTGGCTGTGGACAGAAAAGGCGATTGAAGATTGGCGATCGCTCCTTCAGGAGAAAGGTGAATAACAGTAATTGTAATTTGTTGTAAGGAAAAGGGCGGTTAGACCCGGATTTCTCACAAACAATAAAAAATCCATTCACAGCACTCGAACTAAGACATTTTTTTGATACATCATCAATTGGAAATTAAGTGAGTAAA
>NZ_JBALEQ010000135.1:0-6060 GCF_036917775.1 Nostoc sp. | reverse complement strand
TTGTTCTTGTGCGAGTGCAAGTTGGCTAAATGCAGAGATTAGGCTTACAGTCAGGTGATTCTGGGATAAAGTTGACAAAAACAATGAGTCCTTAAAATTCCTTTAAGGTTTCCTGTAAGGTTTTTTAACCTCTTGTCAGTAGTGTAAGAGTTATAGTATTCCAACTTACCTTGTCAACTCCGAGCTTGTGTATAAGTAATTTTGGCAGTTTTTACGAGAAATGCTGTCAACTCTGCTTTTAACAAAGGTATTGAACCCTCAAATAAAATCTAAAGTTACCATGAACAAACAATCGTTTAACTACAAATACTTAATTATTCCTCTATTAGGTGCAATAATAGTCACCAACGGATTTTTATCTAAAGTATCGGCGCAAAATATTTCTGCTCCAGAGACTACTGATTCTGTTGCAGTCAGTGTCAGAAATCAAGAGTTTCCACAGTGGGGATATTACATAGTGCGAAGAGATTTTCGCAAATGTGTTTCTCCTATATGCGGTGGATATTTTATAAAGCAAGTCAACTTGAAAGCTACTCCTTGCTTAGATGGTGTTTTTCGCTCCGAATGTTATGTGTCTGCAATTGATTGGAGTTCGGTGAAAGTCTCGCTTGACGAACTAATAAAAATTCAAAATGATGATGGTAGCCGTGTGATTCTCAGAGGTAACATCGTTCCAGTAACATTTCCTGGATTTGGTGAGTTTGGGAATTTGAGAGTAAAGGAAGCCTTCTATGCCGCGACAAATGACCCAGCAAAAGGTACTTTTGTGGCATTAAAAGACAATGGCATTCGTTGTATCACAACTCCTTGCTTCTCCACAGATAATCTGGTTCTAAATAAACCTAAGACTGCTCAAGTTTCGTCAATTGATTTGAGTCAAACGCGTGCAACACAAAAGCAACTTGACGCAGCAACAAGCGAAATTTTTGGTCAAGGTTTGATTGCTGTAGGTACAACAAAGGTAGTTGAAAACGTAGATTCAACCAAGAGAGATACTCAGTTTGTCGCTACACAGTTTTATCTGAGAGTGGAACCGAACTAAAGGTTGCCCCCGTAAAGTAGTGGTCTGGCAACCCAACTTTGCGTGGTGGCAGGTTGGGGAGGGAGAAATTTTCTCCCCCTGCTCGAACTATACCGCTCTCATTGGGTTGGTGAACTACTAGCCAAATGCGTGCTATATCTTTACCAACGCGATAATTTACAGAAACAGAGAAACTGTATAAACCAATGTTCAAGGGGAGATTAGAAGCCTTTAGCGATGGTGTAATCGCTATCATCATCACTATCATGGTGCTGGAATTGAAAGTGCCTCATGGGGGCGATATAGGCGCACTCCGTCCATTATTGCCAATATTCTTGAGCTATATCTTAAGTTTCGTCAACGTTGGAATCTACTGGAACAACCACCATCACCTGCTACAGGTAGCCAAGCAAGTGAACGGGCGAACTCTCTGGGCGAATTTGCATTTGTTGTTTTGGTTATCCCTCATTCCCTTTGCTACTGCTTGGATGGGCGAAAACCACTTTACGGCTTTGCCTGTTGCTTTTTATGGTGTGGTTCTGTTGATGGCGGCGATCGCTTATTTTATTCTGAGTCGTACCTTAATTTCTCATCACGGTAGAGATTCAATGCTGGCCAAGGCTGTTGGTCGAGATTTTAAGGGCAAAATATCAGTGTTGATTTATGCGGCGGCAATTCCCCTTGCTTTTGTAAAACCGTGGTTTGGCTGTGCATTGTATGTTTTAGTCGCGATTATGTGGCTTATTCCTGATCGCCGGATTGAAAGGACGCTTAAACCTTAGAGAGAAAAAAATACTACCAAACCAGTTTAAGGTTTGATAGTATTTTTAATCAAATATTCCGCCAGAAATTCTTACTGATAGATTTCAAACTAACTGTTTGTATTTCAATATGAAGCACTTCAGTTTTCTGCCCAACAGCGACAGCTTGAGGTGGTAGCAATGAATTTAACAATAGTTTTTCCCTTCAAAAATATGATAGTTGTAGCGATCACCCTAGGGCGGCCGCATCATGTCAATAAGAAAAGTATATTCCCAATAGAGTTAAAAATAATGGCAGATCAGAATTTTCTATTTAGCTGCTGAGTTTGTTGAGAAATCAGCCAAGTCATCAAGAAGTTCAAGAGGTAATAATCATCATTCGTTTTTCCCGAATGATTCACTCGTAGTTAGGGCTTCAGCCCTGGTTTTATGCAACTTAAATGCCGATTAGCTTATGCAGCAATTAAGGGAAATACCTTCTTGAAGTTTTGGCTAAATGCAGAGATTCAGCGTACAGTAAAGCGGTCTTGAGAGAATGTGACAGTATCCAATGTGCGCGAGACTCCCGCTTTTTCAGCGATTACAAAGCATCCGTGCGATGTATGGATTCAATCAACTCCTCAACTTCTTCTTCGTCCAAACATTGTTTCACTTGAGTGCTGAACCACTCAAATTCTTCCGGTTCTGTATCCGTGATTCGGTAGACCAGTAATGTTCCTGCAACACGAGTAAGAGTAAGAGGTGATGGAGAAACGTGGCTCAGTAGATCGCACGCATTCTGGTATATTTCCATGACTGATAATTCGGACAAAGGAGATCCTAACTGAGCAGAAAGCTGTTTTAGATTCTCCTGAATAGATGAATGGAAGTCTGGATCTTCGGGTTGGGAAAGAGGGTTACTCATAATTTTCCTTCAAATGCCATTGGATTGGAACTGAAAGCAATGGACTTGGAAACTCAGCAACGAGACGATTAGACGATTACGTACATCATACCCCCACTTGGAAGCTGCGCCATTCCATCACCTTTGCCTGGGTGACTCTAACTCAGGGTAGTTCAATCTACTCATCACGCCATGCAATAGGATTCCACTGTTCTTGTAATGCATTAATCAAAATGGCATTCGGGACTATTTTGTATAGCGTCAACGTGCCAAAAAAGATTGACTCAACCAATATCCAATTGTCGCAAATATAATTATTGATGTTACAGGTATAAACCATATCCCTAAATTGGGATTTTCTGTAGTCGCTAGATGGAATATTTGCCATTCAATGTAAACAAATATCCAAACCATCTCACTTTTTAACCAATCCAACATTGAACAAGCAATTTGATACTGCCTTAAAGAGTTTTCTTCAGTAATTACAACTGGATAATTAAATGTATTGGGATAACGACTAATAAATGTTAAAAGTCCATAAATTGCTAAACCGACAATTGGTAATAACCACAGAACTTTTTTACTCCCCCAACCATTGGCTTGTCCATCAAATCCAAAGTGGACTGGTATAGTATCCGGTAATGTTGACCAAGCATAAATAGCGATGCCGAATAATCCTACAAGTCCTACCAGTGCGCTCAAGTTTAGCATCTGTGCCGAATCGAATCCAGGAATTACAATATCAGGTCTAGCATAAATAATCCCAAATAAATTTGGCTTATTCGCTTATATTCACCGAATATAATTCGGGGGTTTTACGCTCAAAGTTGCGGCGAATTCTCTTCAGAATCCGGGGTTTGACTTCTTGCTCTCGTGCTGGAATGACAATCCGGCGCTGATGATAATAATCAAGAAATTGCTGGTTAAGTTTTCGCAGTGGGGAATTGCTTGTGTTGATGGGGTGCTGGTGAATTAGGAGGAGTAGTGAATCTGTACAATCGAGAAGAGTTTGGGCTTGCCGTTTAATACCCAGATCCCCTTGTCTAGAGTATTACCCTGCATCATCAGTTAACTTGATGATACCTCAACGACATTTTGGGCAAAGCTTTTATAAGCATCGCCCATTTGTTTAGCCACCGAGTCAGGAAAGACGTGAAAATCCCCAACTTTGAGAGCTTTTATTATCCCCTCTGCCACAAGTGTAGGTGGCTGTGCAACCTCATTCATTCCTGCCGCATCGCCCATATCCGTGGCAATCGGGCCAGGGTGAACACTTAGCACAATCGTGCCCTGCTCACTCAATAGTTCTCGTAATGCCTGGGTGATTGAATAGGCCGCAGCTTTTGAGGCACAGTAAGTGGCAGAGTCGGGGAAACCTTTGAGCGAAGCAACAGAATTGATTTGGGCAAAGACACCACCTCCATTGGCTTTGAGTACCGGGGCAAACGCCTGAGCCATGTAGATCAATCCACATACATTGATCTTCATCTGAAATTCGAGAGCAGCGATCGCATTCTCAGCTAGGGGAGTTCCTGCTTGAAAAACTCCTGCATTATTGATAACAACTTGCACATCTGGGGCAGCTTGAGCAGCAGCAACAATAGATTGGGGATCACCTAAATCAACCTGAATTGGTACTACCTGTAAGCCGTATTGTTCAACCAATGAGGAAACACTGTTGAGCTGACGAACAGCCGCATAGACTTTGGTGGCTCCGTGTTCAATAAACGACTCAACTATCGCCTTGCCAATACCGCGATTTGCACCCGTAACCAAAATGGTTTTGTCTTTGATGTCGTAGTTCATTTAGATTTCTCCTTATGGTTTTCCATGATCTGAAAAACCTTGGACAATCGTTCTAAGTTAGGGCAAAGAAATTTAGCTGCTCTCTTGAAGAAAGACTGCGGCTGACACCGCTCCTTTTAGCATGGTATCATCATCCATCATGCCAATTTAGCAACACCTATTTTTTAGCGGTCTTTGAAGCTTGTGCTTTTGGACACCTCTTTTATATCTCTGCACAACGAGGATTTTGGGAATTGGTCTGAAATAGGCGTGCTGAGTGTTCTGTCCCTTTTGCAGCAGGAGTTCTATCGTGCGCGGTTGGTTCAGTCGTTGGCGAATGCAGCGATGCCTGCGGTGTTCTCGTTGCCATCGCTAATCAAACTCAGGGGTAGGTAGAACAGGGTAATCCCACTTCCTTGTTAGTTGAAAATTCAGTTTTGGGTGTAGGAGTCAAAGCAGTTGATGAGGGTACTTGTTCCGTCGCGCCCGTCACCAGCGCTGAAAAATGGTCGTATGAGGCGATTGTTGCAAGGTCAAATATGCGACCGGAGCGGATGCAGAAACTCACGCGTTGCGGCGAATTCGGAGGAGAATCCGGGTTTTGACTTTTTGCAGGAGTGCTGGAATGATGACCCTGCTTTGCAGATTGTGATTAAAAAGCTGCTGGCGAAGTTTCCGCAGTGGGGGATTGCTTGTGTTGATGGGGTGCTGGTGAAGTGGAATGAGTAGCAAAGATTCTGTACCCGTCCACAACTTGAAAATGGTCGAGTCGTGCGATCACACAATGGTGTCATGTCATTTCATTCTTCTCTAAATCTCAACATTGACCAAAAGTCCGTCACTTTTAGGTAGCTGATCGCTCAGGATAATTAAACCTTGAGTTTCTAAATAGTGAAGCACTTGGTTAACACATTGTTCAACAGTAAATCGATCGGTTTGACAGATAATCTCTGGATTTATTGGTTCTTTGTAGGGGTCGGAGATCCCAGTAAAATGTTGAATTTGTCCGGCTCTAGCTAGTGCGTAAAGTCCTTTAACATCACGGGATTCACAAACGGCTATAGGAGCATGAACGTAAATTTCGATAAAGTTGGTAGAAGTCTTTTTGAGTTCCTCTCGAACTTGACGATAGGGACTGATGGCGGCAACGATCGCAATTATGCCATTACGACTAAGTAAGTTAGCCACAAAGCCAATGCGACGCACATTTATATCTCGGTCTTGTTTGCTAAAGCCTAGACCTTGTGAAAGATAGATGCGAACCATATCACCATCTAGAATTTCTGTTGGGTAACTTCGCGTTTGCAGTTTTTGGGCTAGATTGTGAGCAATCGTTGTTTTGCTAGCACCACTTAACCCAGTTAGCCAGAGAATTGCACCTTGTCGTTTCATGTTTAATTTAATACACAATCATCATATAGCGGTTTGCCGACGAGTGAGCTAGTAGTTCGCCAAGTGAACTTGGCGGGGTAAAGGGTAAGGGGGAAGGTGGGGCCCCCTCTGGGGATAAGGGGCGGGCAGGGTGGTTTCATACAACGAGAGAAAAATAATAATGATTTGTATAGGGTGGAGAAAAATGGATAACTAACAAGTATGAATCTCGTCGAACA